>NZ_JACSMC010000011.1:0-77287 GCF_018618435.1 Exiguobacterium sp. s150
GGATGTTTTTCACATCCGAACTCACGTTCATCCCATGCCTAAAGGCGGGCTATGCCCGGTATGGGCTTTCCTGCTCGTATAATCTGTAAAATCAATAGTTTTTTAGACATGAATCGTTCCCCCTACATGATGTGTGATAGCCGTCTCGTTCGCCTCGAACACGCCCGCCTCGGTGATGAGCCCCGTGATGAGCTCGGGTGGTGTGACGTCGAACGCCGGATTGAAGACCGTGATGCCGACAGGTGCCGTCGGCTGGCCACCGATGTGTGTCACTTCTTTCGCGTCCCGCTCCTCAATCTCAATCGCATCGTCCACCGTCAAATCGAACGTCGAATGCGGTGCTGCGACATAGAACGGGATGCCGTAATGGTTGGCAAGCACGGCGAGTTGAAGCGTCCCAATCTTGTTGGCGACGTGTCCCGTCCGTGTGATGCGGTCGGCTCCGACGATGATCGCGTCGACGCCTTTCGCTTGAATCGTCCACGCGGCCATATTATCGGTGATAAGCGTGACGTCGATGTCCGCTTGGTCGAGTTCCCAAACGGTGAGGCGTGCCCCTTGCAGAAGTGGACGGGTCTCACAGGCGAAGACGTTGAACGTGACACCGCGCTCTTTCCCAACATAAAACGGTGCGAGTGCCGTCCCGTAACGCGACGTCGCGATAGCGCCGGCGTTACAGATCGTCAAGACGTTCCCGCCTGAAGGCAACACGGTCAGTGCGTGCTCTCCGATGGACCGATACGTGTCGACGTCACGTTCATAGAGGGCGACCGCGCGCCGTTTTATTTCCCCAGCAATCTGTTCGAAATCGTCCCCGCTGTTCAATTCGAGAAGCGACTCGATCACGTTTTGTAAATTGACCGCCGTCGGCCGTGTCGCGATCAAACGGCGTCCGACAATCTCGAGACGACGCGTGAAATCTGGGTCGTCGACGAGACGCTCTGCCTCTTTCGCCAGGACGAACGCCCCGAAATACGCGATCGCCGGTGCGCCTCGGACTTGGAGCGTCTCAATCGCGTGCTCCGCTTCTTCAAGCGTCTCGATCGTCACGTAACGTGCCTCATGCGGAAGGAGCGTCTGGTCTAAGAGAATCAACTCATTGGTCGAGACGTCAAAGCGAATGTTTTGCACCGTCATACGCGTACCCCCGATAACAAGGTGACGAGGCCGTCAATCGAGTCAACTTCGTGACGTTCTTTAATGAGCGCCGTACCGAGCGCGAGCGCATCGCGTTTCCGCTCGAGACGTGTCGTTTCGGGTAACGTCTCAAGGTCTGCGACGCCGGCGAGGCCGATGGCGCGGCGGATGAGTTCGCAACCGGCATAGCCGACCGTGTCGGCGAAAATCGTTTGTAACAAGTCGTCGACATATCCTTCCGTGTCGAACGGCTCGACGGCGTTCGTGAAGTTGTGGCGGAACGTCTTCTCAAACGTCTCCCACACCGTGAGGACGTCCGTGAACCGTTCGAATCGCTTGAGCGGATCGTGGAACGTGGAGAGCGTCAAATGCGCGATAATCTGTCCGACGTCGAAGCCGAACGGTCCGTAGAATGCGAACTCCGGATCGATGATTTTCGTCTCCTGCGTCGTCGCAAAGATGCTTCCTGTATGTAAGTCGCCATGAAGCAAGGCGTCATGTTTCGTGACGAATCCGACTTTCAGTTTCGCCACCTCGACTTTGAGCGCCTTGTCATGCCAGAGGCGTTCGACGTCAGGACGCAGCGCCGCCTCGATATTGTTCGACTCGGTGTCTTTATACGGATCGGTGAAAATGAGCTTTTCCGTGATGTCGCACAGCTCCGGGTTGTAATACTCCCGTTCCTTCCGCTTCTTCTCGATTGGACCGGCCGCGTAGTCGGACGTGGCGAACAACGTCTCGCCTAAAAATTCACCGACGTGACGGGCCAGTTCAGGATACGTCTTCCCTTCGAGGTAACCGGTGCGGACGATTTCATAATCGGACAAGTCCTCTAAAATCGTGTACGCGAGCGTCCGGTCGCTCCCGAGCACGTTCGGCACGAAACGTGGCACGACTTCTGCGAACTGACGCAACGCGAGCTGCTCGATCCAGGCCCGTTCAAGCGTGAGCGGCCAACTTTCCCCGACGACTTTCGCATACGGGAGCGCTTGTTTGACGATAAGACGCTGTTCGCCTTGACGGATGCGGAAGACGAGGTTCAAGTTTCCGTCCCCAATCTCATCGCATTGGGCGATCCCTCCTTCTTCAATCAGTCCGAGTGCCCGGACGTGATCGACGACCGTCTGTTCAGTAAATGGTTGATATGCCATGTCTATTTCCCCTTTCGATGATTTCCACAAAAAAAGCCCCTTTCTCCGCGAGAAAGAGGCACAGCCAGATTGGTTGTTCCTCTCATCTTTCAGACATTCGTCTGGTGGATGTAGCACCGTGCCGTACTGGTCGGTTGCTGCGGCGTCATCGGGCCAATTCCCTCTGCCAACTCGCGATAAGAGTGTGTTATTCGATTTGTGTGACTATGAGCTGAATATTACGGAGTCGACGCCCTGGTTGTCAACGCTGTTTTTTTGAGCATCGAGTCACTTTTTGTTTGCATATATGGAAACAAATTTCTAAAATAAAAAATTTTCAAAAAAGGAATTGACGCTGTGACGATTCTGTGCAAAAATTCAATTAAATTTCACAACTTCAAATCATATTCTTATCAAGAGCAGACGGAGGGACAAGCCCGATGATGTCGCAGCAACCGACCCGATTGGGCACGGTGCTAATTCTTGCAGCAGACGCTGAGAGATAAGAGTTCATTTTTTATGATGACCTCTTGCCTCGGCATGGGGTCATTTTTTGTTTGACCGGAAGGAGGAACGAACATGGGCATCATCGCCACTTATGAAATTAACCGTACGGACCGCGTGGCCGACCTCGCCGCGAAAATCGCGCTCGAGTTGACCGTCGGCACGTGGACGGACTTACCACACCTAGAACAAGCACAGTTACAAGCGTATCGCGCCGAAGTCGTCTCGACGTCACATACGGAAACGACGAGCCGCTTCAAAATCCGCTACCCGCTCCATAACGTCAGTGCGGACTTCTCATCCATCTTGACGACGACGTTCGGAAAGCTATCACTCGACGACTCGGTCCGGCTCGTCGACCTCGATTTACCTGAAGCGTTGCGCGACACGTTTCCCGGCGCCAAGTTCGGGACAGAAGGCGTCCGTCAGCTACTCGGCGTCTACGACCGGCCACTCGTCATGAGCATCTTCAAAGGGGTCATCGGCCGAGACTTGACCTTTTTAGAAGCACAGCTCCGTGACCAGCTCGACGGGGGCATCGATATCGTCAAAGACGACGAGATTTTATATGACAATCCGCTCACCCCTTCACTTGAGCGGGCGCAGATCGGCCGCACCGTCTTAGACGAGCATTACGAGGCGACCGGAAAACGTGCCCTGTACGCCGTCACGCTAAGCGGACCGGTGTTCACGTTACGTGACCAAGCGCTACGGTTGATTGACGCTGGGGCAACGGCCCTCCTCTTCAACGTCTATACATACGGGCTCGATACCTTGCGTGAGCTGGCGAAAGACCCGGACGTGAACGTGCCGATTTTAGCGCACCCGGCGTTCGCCGGCGCCTTGACCGGTTCAATCAGCCATGCACTCCTACTCGGGAAGCTTCCTCGACTCGCCGGTGCCGACTTGACGCTCTTTCCATCGCCGTACGGATCGCTCGCGACGCCGCGTGACGAGGCGCTCCTCATCCGCGATGTAAGCGCGGAACCGAGCGAAAGAAAAGCGATTCTCCCGGTCCCGTCAGCCGGGATTCATCCAGGGCTCGTTCCCGACATCATCCGTGATTTCGGAACCGATGTCGTCATCAATGCCGGTGGTGGCATCCACGGACACCCAGACGGCGCCGCAGCCGGGGCCCGGGCGTTCAAACAGGCCATCGCGCACGTCCTCGGACAACGAGACGGCCAGACGACCGAGCTCGAGACGGCATTGAAAGCGTGGACGACGCGATGACGGTCCATATCCTCTGCGATTTCGACGGGACCATCACAGCCGAGGACAACATCATCGCCTTGATGAAGGCGTTCGCCCCTCCCGAATGGATCGAGCTGAAAGACGCGATCCTCGCCCAAGACATCTCGATTCGCTCCGGCGTCGGCCAACTGTTCGACTTGTTGCCAAGTAGCGAACGTACCGCATATCGAGACTATTTGGTGGAACGTATCGCGTTACGCCCTGGGTTTACTGCCTTTTTGGCCGACGTGCGTCAAAACGGATGGCACTTTGACGTCGTCAGCGGCGGGATGGACTTCTTCGTTCAACCAATTTTAGACGGCCTTGTCGATTCCGAACATATTTTCTGTAACGTCGCCGACTTCTCGGGTGAGACCGTGACCGTCGCGTGGCCACACGCGTGTGACGACCAGTGCACGAACGATTGCGGTTGCTGTAAACCGACGATCGCCCGCCGCATCGTCGATTCCAATGACCGGTTGATCGTCATCGGGGATTCGGTGACCGATTTCGAGATTGCGAAACGGGCGGACTTCGTCTATGCCCGTGGACAACTCATCACGCTCTGCGAGGCGGAAGGCATCCCATTCGCCCCGTTCGAGACGTTCCATGACATCACCCATCATCTGCAGGAGGTGACCGTATGAGTGTGACCGCCCGTTGGCTCGAACTAGCCGACATTAAAGATGAGCTCGCCGCCCGCGACTGGTTCCCCGGAACGAGTGGGAATTTGGCGATTCGCGTCGAAGATGACCCGCTCACCTTTTTAGTCACTGCGAGCGGACGTGACAAGCGAAAACGAACACCGGACGACTTCGTCCTCGTCGATGCTTTCGGACGCTTGATCGGCGAACAGACAGGAAAACCGTCCGCTGAGACGTTGCTCCACCTGGAGGTGTTCAACCGGACCGAAGCAACGTGCTCGCTCCATGTCCATACGATTGACAACAACGTCATCTCCGAGCTTTATGCCGCTCGAGGCGAGGTCGTCTTCACCGGTCAAGAGATCATCAAGGCGCTCGATTATTGGGAAGAAGATGCTATCGTCCGTGTCCCGATCATCGACAACCATGCCGACATCCCGACGCTTGCCGCGGCGTTCGCCCCTCATGTCCGTTCAAGCGCCGGTGCCGTCCTCATCCGCAACCACGGCATCACCGTCTGGGGCGAGACACCGGCGGCGACGAAACGCTATTTAGAAGCATATGAGTTTTTATTCAGCTACACGTTAAAACTACGCGCCTTAGGCGTGCATTCATAAGGAGGAACCATCCATGGCTACAATCTATTTCCAACAAACCGAAGAACGTTACGTCGACCAAACTGAAGTGAGCGCCTTTTTAGAGTCACGCGGCATTCTATATGAACAGTGGGACATCAACAAGCTCCCAGTAAACCTGCAAGAGAACTACCAGTTGACGGACGAGGACAAACAGGCGATTCTCGCGACGTTCCGTGACGAGATTAAAGATGTATCGGAACGCCGTGGCTATGAGACGGCCGACGTCATCTCGCTTTCGGATGCGACGCCGAACTTGGACGAATTACTCGTCAACTTCCAAAAAGAACACCACCACACGGACGACGAAGTTCGCTTCATCGTCAGCGGCCACGGTATCTTCGCAATCGATGACGCCGAGCGTGGCTACTTCAACATCGAACTGAACCCAGGCGATCTCATCTCGGTTCCGGTGAACACACGACACTACTTCACCCTCCAAGACGACCGCAAAGTCGTCGCCGTCCGAATCTTCGTGACGACGGAAGGCTGGGTGCCGATTTACGAGAAAGAAGATGTGACCGCCTAACAAAAAATCCTGCCTCCCGTTAAAGGAGAGCAGGATTTTTTAATGTTTGACCGCCGACGGTTTCGAAGAGAACCAACCCCAAAGGGCAATGGCGACCATGACCGACCAGAAGAAGAGCGTCCAACCGGTCGAGTGGACGAACCCGTGCGGGAGTCCGATGAATTCGATCGGTGTTCCTTCGATTAATCGTTTGAAGCCTTCGTGCTCCAAGACGAGAACCGTCAGCTTCACCCCGACCCAACCGACGATGATGAAGGCTGCTGTCTCGAGCGTCGGACGCTGGTGTAACAGTTTCACGAAGATTCGTGCGGCGAAACGCATTAAGACGACACCGATGAGACCACCGAGCAAGACGACGAAGAACTGACCGGAGTCGATGCCACCAATTTCACCGAGACCGAGCGCCGGAAGACTGACCGCGAGCGCGACCGCCGCCAAAATCGAGTCGACCGCAAAGGCGATGTCCGCGAACTCGACTTTCGCGACCGTCCACCAAAACTCTTTGCGCGAGACCGGTTTCTCGGTGACGGCCGTCTCGGCTTTCGCCTCTGCCGCCAGGTCTTGATGCGGCGCCATGTGGCGCGCCTTGTACGTCATATACAGATGTCTCGCACTCATCCCAATCAAATAGAGGGCCCCGAGCGCCTGCACTTGCCAGACGTTGATTAAGAATGAGATAAGGAACAGTGCGAGGAAGCGGAATACGAACGCTCCAAGCAAGCCGTAGAACAATGCTTTCTTTTGTTCCGTGCGCGGCAAATGTTTGACCATGACAGCCAAGACGAGCGCATTGTCTGCAGATAATAGCCCTTCAAGACCGATGAGGACGACGACGATCCAAGCATACTGCAGAATTAACTGCCAATCCATGTAAATCCATCTCCTTTTTATTGTGTTCCTTCATATTTAATAGTGACTGTTTTTTTAAGTTCACGAGAACATTCTATTCCGATTTCTTTTTAAAAGCAATCGTTATTTTTTCACACTATGAAGTTTCTCACTAAAAACAGGTTCAAAGCATGTTCCTAGAGCAAATTGATACCCGGTTCACGTACGTTTCGTGATAAAATCCTAACAAGAACGAGTGGTGGTCCCCACCCTCTCAAAAAGGAGAATCCGATTATGTCTACAAGCCATGTCGCTTTACCTACTAAAGCAGAACGACATAAATTATTCGGTTCGGTCCCACCGATCAAAGGAACGAAACCGACAGAAAAAGATAAAATGGTCGATCTACAAAACACACCAAAAAACTTCTTGTTCGCGCTCGACAGCGTCGGCATCTCAAACGTAAAGCACCCGGTCAACATCGAGACGCCGGACGGGATTCAAGCGACGGTCGCGACGTTTGAATTGACGACGTCACTCGTCCAAGACCGGAAAGGCATCAACATGTCGCGTCTCACCGAGCAACTCGACGCATACCATAACCAAGGTTGGACCGTATCGAACGCGTCGCTCATCGAGTTCGCGCAAGAACTTGCCGAGCGGATGGAACAAACGGAAGGTCAGCTCACAATCCGCTACCCGTGGTTCTTCAGCCGAAAAGCACCGGCGACCGGTCTCAGCGGGCTTATGAACGCCGACGTCATGCACCGCGTGTCGTATAACCTCGAAACCGGCACAGCGAGCGTCACGGTCGGGCTCGTCATCAACGTGACAACGCTCTGCCCATGCTCAAAAGAAATCAGTGAATACAGTGCCCACAACCAACGCGGCTACATCACGATCGAGGCCGGCCTCGACGAGACGTCGCTCGACGGTTTCGACTGGCGCGTCGCGTTGCTCGATGCAGCCGAGTCAAACGCCTCAGCACCGCTTCACCCTGTCCTCAAACGTCCAGACGAGAAGCGCGCGACAGAGATCGCTTACGAGAACCCACGCTTCGTCGAAGACATGGTCCGTTTGATCGCAGCCGATTTGTATGAGATGAAACAAGTCGTCAACTTCTTCGTCGAGTGCCGGAACGAAGAATCGATTCACCAACACGACGCGATCGCCTCGATCACGTTCGATAAGCGCGAGAACTAAAAAAACGAGTGAAGCCCCATAAACTGTACCCTGAGTAGTAGACACTAAAAAAAAGTCTACTGCTCAGGGTTTTTGTGTACACTGGACTAAATCATATTGGGAGTGAATTCGAGTGTCGAAGAAGATATTTACGTCAAAAGAAATAGATGCGCTAGCCGCAAATCTTTACGTTAAATCTGTGAGCCCGAAAGGGATCACGTATACCGATGAGTTTAAGGAACTTTTTATAGCACAGACGTTGGAAGGAAAGTTCCCTGTGGAAATCTTCCGGGGATGTGGATTCGATGTGGAGGTACTCGGTGAACGGCGTATGAGTTCTTGTAAAAATCGCTGGACACGAGCTTACCGAAAAGATGGGGTAATGGGGCTGCGCGATACACGATCAAGTAATTCAGGACGTTGGAGAGATAAAGAGCTGTCGACAGAAGAACGGTACGCGAAGCTCGAGGCCGAAAACAAACTGTTGAAAGCAGAGGTCGAACTATTAAAGGAGATCCGCCTGGCGGAAGGGAGAGGAAAGCTGGACTTAACGCATCGCAAAAGTATGAGCTGATTCAAGGTGTCATCATCAAGCACAAAATGAAGGGGATGGTCAGCCATCTCTGCCAGGTGGCCGGGGTGTCACGTCAGGGATACCACGCCTATTTCTCGGAACGGAGGAGACAGATCAGACAGGAGCGCGAATCGAGAGACATGGCTCTTCGTGACTTCGTTCTGAAGGCGTTCCACTTCAAGAAGCGCAAGAAGGGTGCTAGGCAGATCAAGATGGTGCTGTCTGGTCATTTCGGTGTGACGATGAACCTGAAGTGTATCCGACGTATCATGCGGAAATACAACATCGTGTGTCCAATCCGCAAGGCGAAGCCATACAAACGGCTCATTAAGGCGACGGCCGAGCACCGGGTGGTGCCGAATCGCCTCAAACGCGAATTCAAACAGGGCACTCCCTACAAGGTGCTTCTCACCGATATCACCTACATATTTTACGGGAACGGTAAGCGAGCCTATCTTTCGACCATCGTGGACGGTTCGACCAATGAGGTACTGGCGCATCAACTCTCTGAGAACATCAATCTCGACATTGTATTGGATACGTTGAAGCGTTTACGGAAGAACCGGAGGATTCGCTTGGACAAGGACGCATTCATCCATTCAGATCAAGGAGGGCACTACACGAGCCCGACCTACCAGAAAGAGGTGAAGCGTATGAAGCTAGGTCAATCCATGTCCCGACGGGGCAACTGTTGGGATAACGCTGTCCAGGAATCATTCTTTGGACATTTCAAGGATATCGTCGAGTTAAAGGCCTGTACCACGTTCGATTCACTACAGCGTGAAATCCGAAAAACCATTAACTATTACAACCATCATCGTTATCAATGGAACATGAAAAAGATGACTCCCGTACAGTACAGGAATCATCTCCTTGAATCAGCATAAGTTTTTTTATTAATGTCCTTTACAAGGGGTACAGATTACCATCGGCTTCACTCGTTTTTCATAGGCTCCGGATGAGCCGAATCGTCAACAAAATCACAATCAAGATGACCCATACCGCCCAGACGAGACGCCATTTGGCCCAATCGAGCCGTTTGACGAACGCGTACACGGTCAAATACAGCGCGATAAGGAGTGGAATGACGACCCATGGATTCTCAAGCATCACGCTTCGATGTCACCGTCCCAGGCGAGCATACCGCCCTCGACGTTGACGACCTTATAACCTTGAGACTCCAAATAGTCGCCTGCTGTCACGCTGCGGCCGCCCGAACGACAGATGATGTGATAGACGTTGTCCTTGGCGAGCTTCTCCGTCACTTCCGGGAACTCGGACAGCGGATAGAGCGGGACGTGCGGGATGTGACCTGCGTCATACTCGTCTTGTTCGCGTACGTCGATGATGTGGAGCGATTCGCCGTTCTCGAGCTTCTCACGTAATTCGGTTGCATGGATATGTTGCATATTGGTTCCCCCTTTTCAATGTTATCCTCTACTAGTTTACCTCAGACTTTCTTCATACAAACGCTTCTTGCTCCTGAAAAAAGCATCCTCCGCTCAGGAAGGATGCTTTTTGACTTACGCTTCGTTGCGTTCGTCGATGGCTTGTGCTGCTGTGATGAGCGTCAATTTATAGACATCTTCTTCGTTACAGCCGCGCGACAAGTCGTTGACCGGCTTGTTGAGTCCTTGAAGGATTGGTCCGATCGCTTCGAACCCGCCGAAACGTTGAACCATCTTGTAGCCGATGTTCCCGGCTTCAAGGCTCGGGAAGACGAAGACGTTGGCGTTACCGGCCACGTCAGAGCCCGGTGCCTTCTTCGCTGCGACGCTCGGGACGAACGCGGCATCAAACTGAAGCTCACCGTCGATTGAAAGGTTCGGAGCCTTCTCTTTCGCGAGACGTGTCGCTTCAATGACTTTCTCGGTTTCAGGCGACTTCGCTGAACCTTTCGTCGAGAAGCTGAGGAGCGCGACTTGTGGCTCGATGCCGAACGTCTTCGCCGTCAAAGCTGACAAGTACGCATTCTCCGCGAGGTCGGCCGCGTCCGGGGCGATGTTGATCGCACAGTCTGAGAAGACATACTGCTCGTTGTCGCGTACCATAATGAATACGCCAGACGTCTTCTTAATACCTTCTTGCATCTTGATGATTTGAAGGGCCGGACGGACCGTGTCCGCTGTCGCGTGCATCGCACCCGAGACGAGACCTTCTGCCTTGCCTGTGTGGACGAGCATCGTCCCGAAGTAGTTCACGTCAGACGTCAACAATTCGCGAGCCTGTTCTGGTGTCGCTTTGCCTTTACGACGCGCGACGAACGCTTCGACGAGCGTCTCGATGTCTTCATACGTTGCCGGATCGTATTGCGTCAACTGCGAAATGTCAAAGCCGTGCTTCGTCGCGACCGCTTCTAGTTCAGCTTTTGGTCCGATGACAATTGGTTCGACCATGCCGTCGTTCTTCAAACGGACCGCGGCGCCGAGCACACGCTCGTCGACACCTTCTGGCAAGACGATTGTAGGACGGATTGGGCTGACTTTTTGTTTCAACGTATCAAATAGTTTCATAACGAATGAACCCCTTTTTTTGAAGTAAGTGTCACGTTTGTGTGACCGACTGTTATCTTTATGCGATTTCAATTATACACAGGACCTTTTTTAAAATAAACTATTCTGCCCGTTTCGTCATAAATCGCTTGAAATCAATCATTATACGAATAGAACAGTCAAACAGAAATGACTGATACAGTTAGATATGAAGCCGTTTCTTTTTTTGTGTCGTCTTCCCTTTACCCGGTCTCACGTGTGATTACGCTCACACGTGACGTCAAACTTGCCAGGCCGTGAAGCGACTATGGTAAAATAAACAGCGAAGCCTAAGTTCCTGAAAGGAGTTTTTTTATGTCTGAACGCCCTGCACCAACACCTACTACAGAGACACAGCATGCCGCCGCCACTTTGGATGGCTGGTATACGCTCCATGATTTTCGTACGATTGATTGGACTCGCTTAAAAACCGTTGACGCAACAGCGCGCCAAGAGATGATCGAGGAGTTCGTTGCCTTCCTCGCTTCACTCGAAGAGGTCGAAGCGCGCGGGGAAGGAAGCCACGCGTTTTATTCGATTCTCGGACAAAAAGCGGATATCGTCTTGATGGTCCTTCGTCCGACGTTCAAAGAACTTGAACAAGTCGAACTCGCGCTCCGGAAGACGAAATTGTACGATTACATGATTCCGTCATACTCTTACGTTTCAGTTATTGAACTCGGGATGTACCGTGGTTCCGGTGACGGGGACCCTTATGAGAACCCGCATATCCGGGCTCGTCTCTATCCGACGCTCCCGAAAGCGGCGCATATTTGTTTCTATCCGATGAGCAAGGCTCGCCGTGACGGGGATAACTGGTATACGCTATCGATGGATGAGCGGAAAGACCTCATGTATCGTCACAGCATGATCGGCCGTAGCTACGCCGGCAAGATTCAACAGTTTATCGGCGGCTCAACTGGATTCGACGGCTGGGAATGGGGCGTGACCTTGTTCGCAGAAGACTCGCTCCAGTTCAAGAAAATCGTTTACGAGATGCGCTTTGATGAAGTAAGCGCGAAGTACGGCGAGTTCGGCGAATTCTATGTAGGAAACATCTTACCAAAAGAAGAACTCGGCACATTCCTAGGCTAAATCTAGGTTTATGCAAACGCTCCCTCGGGAACCATAGTTTATAGAGGCAACTCCATAAATTATGATCAATGAGGTGAACAACGATGCGCGTGTTCAAGGAATCAGATCGAGACACTGCGGAACGTTTAGATTCGTTTATTGAGCGAATGGCACCGACAGCCGAGCTAGTCCAACTTCGATTTGAACAACAATTAAAACATACACAGCGAAAGGGTCAGGCAAAAGCCTGACCCTTTATTTTGCCTTCGCATGAAGAGCGTCCCCGAGGAACGTCGCGAGTTCGAGCATACCGTACGTGCCCGCTTTCGCCTCAGCGTCGGAGTTATAATTCGTGTTCGTGTTCACGTCATAGGCGTAAACGTTACCGTCTCGGTCCTCGATAATCTCGATGCCGGCGACGGCGATGTCGTTCGTAGCGAGGAACGTCTCAAGTTGCGCGATCATCGGATGCGTAAACCCTTCGACGATCTCGAACTTCGCTGGCGGCGTCTCACCGACCGGGCAAAACTGATCTTCAATCGAGCAAGCGTCAGCCGGGCACAGCTCGAATCCTTCCGACGTGTCGACGCGTACGGCATAGACGAACTTCCCGCCGATAAACTCACAGCGTGTGATGAAAGGTTGTGGCGCCTCAATATATTGTTGAATGAGCGTGATGCCGTCGACCGAGTCTTCGAACTGCGGTCCATATACATATTCACGTAACGCCTCAATCGAATGAAACAACTGGACACCGAGCCCTTTGCCGGCTCGGTTATGCTTGGTGATAAACGGCGTCATCCCGAGCGTCTCTGCCGCGTTCATGATTTGTTCTTTCCCGACGGCCGCAATCGTCTTCGGTACACGGATTCCTTCGCGGCGAAGTGCCGTATACTGATTCACTTTGCTCACTTCAAGACGAATCGCACGCGTCCCGTTAAAGACAGTCCGGTTATTCGCCTCAAGCCAAGCGAGCACCCCTTCCGTAAGCTCCGGGGCGTAACGGTGTCCGCGCGTGTGGGACGAGGCGCTCATCCGGTTATAAAACACACCTTCGGGCGGGGTCGCCTCGAGATCAATCATTCCCTCATCCAAATGCCACAATTCGTAAGGTAAAGCTAATTCGTCCAGTCGTTTGACGAGATGGTCTGTCCATTCATTGTTTTCGTGTAAGACATAAATTTTAGCCATACGTACCTCCCCTTTTTTCGTATCCTCACTTTACCATAGCCATATCCGATTATTCCAATGTGCATAACTTACAATGCGTTATTTCTTAATTAATAATGATTTCATGGTATAATGAACTTAATAATAACTGAGAAAAGCGACAAATTTTATAAGGAAGTGATGTGTTTGAATGGTTCGGTAATCAGTACAGACAGTTTGATTTTATTGTTCGGCCTGCTCCTCGTTGCAGGGGTTCTCGCCACGCGCGTCTCCACCCGCTTCGGCCTTCCAGCCTTGATTTTGTTCATGGGGATCGGCATGGTGATCGGGAGCGATATCACCGGTATCATCTTCTTTGACAATACGGGCCTTGCACAGATGATTGGGGTAGCGGCGCTGATCGTCATCTTGTTTGAGGGGGGACTTCAAACGAAATGGTCCTCGATTCGGAGCGTCCTCGCCCCGTCCGCCTCGCTTGCCACGATTGGCGTCTTGCTCACGACGGCTGTCGTCGCGGTTGCCGTTCGTTTCGTATTTGGTTTAGATTGGATTGAATCTTTCCTGTTTGGTGCCATCATCGGTTCGACCGATGCGGCGGCCGTCTTCGCCGCCTTCAAAGGGAAAAACATTGCACCGAACGTCGGTGCGACACTCGAAGCCGAGTCCGGCACGAACGACCCGATGGCGATGTTCTTAACGATTCTTGCCCTCGATTTCATGATGAAACCGGGCACGACCATTTGGGACGGCATTTGGATGTTCGTCTTGCAAATTGTCGTCGGGGCACTCCTTGGATATCTCCTCGGAAACGTCTCTCGCCTCATGCTCAACCATTTGAAACTTGACTCGAGCGGACTACACGCCGTCCTCATGATTTCGATGGCGTTCATGACGTACGGGGCTGCTGCATACTTTGCAGGCAGTGGACTACTCGCCGTCTATATCGCTGCGATGATTGTCGGAAACGCGCATACGGCTCACGAAGTGACGATTGTCCAATTCTCTGAGGCGCTCGCCTGGATTATGCAAATCATCATGTTCGTCATCCTCGGCTTGCTTGTCTTCCCAAAACAGTTGCTCGACCTCGAACTGATTTGGAAAGGTTTGCTCATCTCGTTCATCTTAATGTTCATCGCACGACCGATCGCCGTCTACTTGTCGACGCTCGGTATGGCGTTTACGAATAAAGAGAAGCTGTTCATCTCATGGGCCGGGCTAAAAGGCGCGGTCCCGATCGTCCTCGCGACGTTCCCGCTCATCGCAGGCATCGATAACGCCCAATTGATTTTTAACGCCGTCTTCTTCGTCGTCGTGACGAGCGCCTTGATTCAAGGCACGACGCTCACCCCGCTTGCGGCGAAACTCGACTTACTCGGACCCGATAAGATTCGGTCTCCGTACTCGATTGCGCTCGTCTCGAGCAAACAGTCGCAACATCAACTCGTTCCGTACGTCGCGACGGAAGAGTCGTCGATGATTGGGAAGACGCTCGCCGACATCACGCTTCCACCTAACACGGTCGTGAACGCGATTGTGCGCCAAGACTATCTAATCCCGCCGACGGGCCAGACGAAAATCGAGCCGGGCGATTTGTTATACGTCCTCGCCTCGACATACCGCCACGACCAACTCGACCGCAAGTTCGGGGAGGACGGGCTCGAACGTGTCGAGTTATGACGATTTCTTTTCATCATTTCGTCACGTGAATCAGGTTTAGACCATATAAAAAACGAACATAGTAGAAGTGACAACACTTCTGCCATGTTCGTTTTTTAATGGAGGAGGGATTCATATGTTCGACTTGACCCCATTTCGAAAGAATGAACTCGATCGGCTCCGCAAAGACTTGTTCGGCGATATGTTTGAACGGATGAATCAATTGTTCGACCCAAAAGAAGGGGCGACCTCGTTCCTCGACTCGTTCAAACTCGACGTCAAAGACCAAGAAAGCCAATACGTCATCGAAGCTGAGATGCCGGGCATTCAAAAAGAGAATATCCACGTCCGTTATGACAAAGACCACCTCGTCCTCTCGGTCGATCAACGCGAAGAAAAAGAAGAAGACAAAGATTATGTGTACCGAGAGCGCCGTGTCACCTCAATGCAACGTTCACTCTATCTGCCGAACGTGAAAGAGGACGGCATCAAAGCGAAGCTCGCGGACGGGGTGCTGCATTTGACGATTCCAAAAGCTGATGACGGGTCGACGACACGTACGATTGAAATTGAAGGGTAAGGGGTGTGCCTCGGCACATTCCTTACCTTTTTGTGTCCACTGTCTTCGCCGCTCGAATCAAAGCTGCCACTTCCTCGTCTCGTCCTTCGTGGAGCGCCTCGACGATAAAACTGCCGACGACGACGCCATCACACGCCTCGCCGAGTACTCGGACTTGTTCGGCCAGATGAACGCCGAATCCGGCAAGCACGGGCACCGGCGAACGAGCCGTGAGCGCCTGTAAATGTCCGAGCAACTCGTCTGGAAACACATCCGCCTTCCCAGTCGTTCCTTTCAACGTGACCGCGTAGACGAATCCCTCGGTCTGATTCAATATCGTCTCGACCCGCTGCGCGCTACTCGTTAATGTGACGAGCGGGATGACGGCAACGCCGTGGCGATCCGTCTCGGCGAACAGTTCGAGACTTTCTTCAAATGGTAAATCCGGGATGATCACCCCGCTCACTCCACATGCTGCCGCTCTTTCAAAGAACGGTTGCACTCCGAAGCGAAACACCGGATTCAAGTAGGTCATGAGGACAATCGGGACTGAAAAACGTCCAGTTCCTTCTATTAAATGGTCGAGCACTTGTGCGAGCGTCACGCCTTCGGCGAGGGCGCGCATACCGGCCGCCTCGATGACTGGTCCGTCCGCTACCGGATCCGAGAACGGGATGCCGAGTTCAATCGCTGTCGCCCCCATCGCTTCAAGCCGTTCAATCGTCGGAATCAAGTTGTCGAGTCCGCCGTCTCCTGCCATGATATACGGGACGAACGCCGTCCCTTCACTCCGCTCCCGAATCGCTTCATCTAAGCGCATCATCCTGTCACCCTTTCTCGAATCGTGTGTACGTCTTTGTCTCCTCGTCCCGATAAGCAGATGACGAGAATCTCATCCTCCGTCATCGTTTCAGCAAGCGTCTCGGCATAGGCGAGTGCATGCGATGACTCGAGCGCTGGAATGATGCCTTCATTCCGACTGAGCGACATGCAAGCCGCAAGCGCCTCATCATCCGTGACGGCAGCGTAGCGAACCCGCTCGATGTCTTTCAAGAAACTATGCTCCGGCCCGACGCCAGGATAATCGAGTCCGGCTGAAATCGAGTGCGCTTCTTGAATCTGCCCGGCCGCGTCCTGGAGCACGTACATGAGCGACCCGTGGAGCACGCCGACCTCACCCTTTGTGAGCGTCGCCGCATGCTCCGGTGTGTCAATTCCGCTCCCCGCTGCCTCGACACCGTATAAGGCGACCGTTTCATCATTCAAGAACGGATAAAACATACCCATCGCGTTACTGCCGCCGCCGACACAAGCGATGACCGCGTCCGGCAAGCGACCGGTCTTGTCGAGCATTTGACGACGCGTCTCCATGCCGATCACACTTTGGAAATCACGGACCATCGCCGGGAACGGGTGCGGTCCGAGCACGGAGCCCATGACGTAGTGCGTATCGTCGACGTGTTTGACCCAGTAACGGAGCGCTTCGTTCACCGCATCCTTCAACGTCCGGCTCCCCGATTTGACCGGCACGACCGTCGCGCCGAGCAGCTCCATCCGGAACACGTTCAACTGTTGACGCTCGACGTCGACCTCGCCCATGAAGATTGTACATTCGAGGTTAAGTAGCGCGCACACCGTCGCGGTCGCGACACCGTGTTGTCCCGCCCCGGTCTCGGCGACGATCTTCTGTTTGCCCATCCGTTTGGCGAGCAACGCTTGGCCGATCGTGTTGTTGATTTTATGGGCCCCGGTATGGTTCAAATCTTCCCGTTTCAAGTAGACGTTCGTCCCGAGGCGGCGGCTCATGTTCTCCGCGTAGTAGAGCGGTGTCTCACGACCGACATATTCGCTTAGAAGCTCGTCGAACTTCTCATGGAACGCCGGGTCTTGCCGCGCCTCCTCATAAGCGACCTCTAATTCTTCGACCGCCTGCATGAGCGTCTCCGGTATATATTTTCCGCCATACGGGCCAAACTTCCCGTTCACTGGTTGGTTGTACATGTAAACTCCTCCTTGGCACGCCTGATGAACGCGCGAATCTTCTCAAGATCTTTCTCTCCATTCGTCTCAACACCACTCGAGACGTCGACCCCATCTGGTCTTACGATTTGAATCGCCGTGGTGACGTTATCTGGGTCAAGCCCTCCGGCGAGCCAAAACGGCCGACTCGGGCGTCCTAACGTCTCCCAGTCGAGCGTTTCCCCGCTCCCCGGGACGGGTGCATCCAACAACACGATTTCCGCTTCCGTCTCACGACCCGCTTCGATAATCGGTAACCCGAAACGTCGGAACGCTTCGAGCGACAACGTGCGCCGATGCAGTTGAATATCGGTCATTCCGCTCGTGAGTGCCGTCTCGACCTCTTCAAGCGTCGGGTCGAGGAACACGCCGACGACGCGCACCGATTCCGGGATGTGCCGCCGTAACCGCTTCGCCGTCTTCACATCGATGCGTCGGGAACTGTCGGCGAAGACGAACCCAATCGCATCAGCCCCCGCCTCGACCGCGGCACGGACGGCACCTTCAGTCTTCACTCCGCATATTTTAACGAACATGCTGTCAACTCCTCGATGAGTGACGTCGGGTCTTCTTCACGCATGAGCGCCTCCCCGACGAGGATCGCGCTCGCACCGGCCGCTTGGAGCCGCTCCGCCGCTTCTTTTCGGTCGACGCCGCTCTCACTGACGAACGTGACGTTCGGATATTTCTGCATCAAGTCGATTGACGTCTCGAGCGTGACCTCGAACGTTTTCAAGTTACGATTGTTGATGCCAATCAATACGTCCTTGAGTTCGAGCGCCGTTTGGAGTTCCGTCTCATCATGCACCTCGACGAGAACGTCGAGGCCAATCGCTCGGGCATATGCTGTGAGCGCGGTGAGCCGACTCGGATGAAGCGCCGCGACGATTAAAAGCGCCGCGCTCGCACCGGCCGCTTTCGCCCGGTCGAGCTGTCGTTCGTCGATGATGAAGTCTTTACAGAGAACTGGAATCTCGACCGCCTCCGCGACGAGCTTTAAATCGTCGAACGATCCTTTGAAATACGTCGCATCGGTCAAGACGGAAATCATCGTCGCCCCGGCCGCTTCATACGCTCGGGCACGTTCCGCGACATTGACTCGGTCCCGAATCAACCCTTTTGAGGGGGACGCCCGCTTGATTTCGGCGATGACGTGGAAGCCGTCGTTCATCACGTCGAGCAATCGAATCGGCTCGGTCCGGACGACGTCCATCGCCTTCATCTCGTTCACTTCTTCTAGCTTCGTCCCGATGATTTTCGTCAAGTAGCTCATAGTCGAACCTCCGTTTGTTGTAATTGGTTGAGTACGCCGAGCGCGAGGCCCTCATCGATACTATGGCTCGCTTTTGCGACTCCTTCACGTAGTGTCTTTACTGCCCCATACGTACATAAGGCGAGTGCCGCGTTCAAGAGGACGACGTCCCGGGCAGGTCCTTCTTGTCCGTTCAACACGGCGACGAGCGTCTCCGCGTTTTCTGATGGTGTTCCGCCGCGAAGTGCCGAGAGCGGGGCCCGCATCAACCCGACGTCGCGTGGGTCAACTTTATAGCGCGCCGTCTGATCGCCGTCAAAGAACAATACGTCGTTCTCACCGGCAAGGCTTGCTTCATCGAGACCGCCGGCGCCGTGGACGACCATGCCGCGTTCGACGCCAAGTTGCTTCATCGCCGCCGCCATCTTCTCGAGGAGCGACGGATGATACACGCCAATCAATTGTCGTCTCGGTTTAAGCGGGTTCGTGAGCGGCCCGATTTGGTTAAAGATCGTGGCGGTCGCGAGCTCTTTTCGTGCCGGCATGACATGTTTCATAATCGGATGGACGTGTTGGGCGAACAAGAAACTGAGGTTGGCTCGTTCGAGGTCCGCTAGTACATCTTCCGCTGTCCGGACGATCGGGACACCTAACGCCTCAAGCACGTCCGCGCTGCCCGAACGACTCGACACGCTCCGATTCCCATGTTTTGCGACTGGGATGCCGAGCCCCGCCAAGACGAACGCGACGGTCGAACTGATGTTGAACGTATGGGCGCCGTCCCCGCCTGTACCGCAAACGTCAAGGACAGGCAACGTCGTCTCGGGGAATGTCGCCGCTTCACGGATGTAGGCGGCGAGTCCTGCCATCTCGTCGGCTGTCTCACCTCGCGCTTTTAACGTGAGTAGCACTTCTTTAATGCGGGCCGTGTCCGCCGTGAACAGTTCCTCCGCGGCTTGTTTCATCTCTGTCGCTGTCACTCGGTTCGTCAGTAGTCGTGTCAACATGTATAGTTCCTCCTCTAATTTTCGGTACAAAAAAACTCCATACGACGTCTGTCGTATGGAGGACGGTATGGACCGCGGTGCCACCTCTCGTTGGATCATGCATAGATCCCGCTTTTTCCGATGCAATCACATCGTATCCCGATAACGGGGGAAACCGTCACGACCTACTGCATTCGGCCGTGCTCTCATGAGCCCATTCGCATAAAGGTCTCGGTCAGGATCTCACCACCCCTGACTCTCTGGACGAGACTGCTCCATGCTACTCTTCTCAATCATCGATTTTCTATGTGAAACGAAAAAAGGGTCACTCGCCTACCCATAGCTTACGCTATGAGAAGGACGAGTAACCCCGTGGTGCCACCTTCGTTGGTTCCGTAGAACCCGCTTCACGGACGATCATCCGCTTCCCCATGATAACGGTGGGTCACCCGCTAAAGCCTACTCAAAGTTTCGGTTTAGAGCTCGGAAGTCCATTCGCGACGTCCCACATACTGATTCACACCAACCATCAGCTCTCTGTCATGCGGGGCCTGTCGTTACTCCTCTTCGTCAACGCCTTTGTTCGTTTCAATTAAGTTAACTCGTACTATACAGGGGACGGACTCCCCTGTCAAACAAAAGCGTGCAAAAAAAGTTTGCTTCTATAAGGTGACACGAAAAAGGCGACGTTTTTCGCAACCCGGCAAGTTGACATACGTTTTTTTCGTCTGCTATAGTCGTCCCCAACAACACTTCACTTGGCTAAAGGAGATAAGACAATTGGAAACAAGCAAACTAAAACGTGAGCTGTCGACCCGGCAACTCACGATGATTTCGCTCGGGAGCGCCATCGGGACGGGCCTCTTCCTCGGAAGCGGGCTCGCCATCCAGACAGCGGGACCGAGCGTGCTCGTCAGCTACGCCATCGGGGCGTTTATCGTCCTCTTACTCATGGGCTGTCTCGCTGAGATGACGGTCGCCCATCCGACTTCGGGATCGTTCGGCACGATCGCCGAACGTTACGTGCACCCGCTCGCCGGCTTCTTGGTCCGTTATTCGTACTGGGTCGCCAACGTCCTCGCCATCGGGGTCGAGGTGAGCGCGATCGCCATCTATATGCGCTACTGGTTCCCGGATGTGAACGGCTTCGTCTGGGTCGCCTTGTTTGGTGGACTGCTCATCTACATCAACGCCCGGCAAGTCCACACGTTCGGCACGACAGAATACTGGTTATCATTCATCAAAGTTAGCGCCATTTTCTTGTTCATCATTCTCGGGGCGGCCACGTTGTTCGGTCAGCCCGGTTCTCCGATTGAATCGATCACGACGGGGGACGAAGGGTTCTTCGCTTTCGGCTTTTACGGCATGTGGGTGACGATTTTCATCTCGCTCTTCAGCTTTCTCGGGACCGAGCTTGTCGCCGTCACGGCGGGCGAGGCGAAAGATCCGGACCGCGCCGTCCCGAAAGCGTTACGGGCGACCGTATTCCGCTTGACGTTCTTTTATCTCGTCACGATTGCGATTATGCTCATGCTCATCCCATGGCAGCAGGCGGGCATCGATCAAAGCCCGTTCGTCCTCGTCATGCAACAGTTCGACGTGCCTGGCGCAGCCGGTATTTTGAACTTCGTCATCTTGATTGCGGCACTTTCGGCGATGAACGCCCAATTGTATGCCTCGACTCGGATGATGTATTCGCTCGCCGAAGCTGGCGACGCACCACGTGTGTTTAAAAAAGTGAGCCAGAACGGCATCCCGACGTATGCGCTTTTCGTCTCAACAGGCGGAATCGTCCTCGCGGCACTCCTGCAAATCTTCATGGAGACGTCGTATCCGTTCCTCATGGGCATCTCGATGTTCGGTGCGATCTTCACATGGTTCATGGTATTCGTCTCTCACTTGTTCTTCCGCAAGAAATGGACGGGACGCAAGCTCCCGGTCCGCATGATCGGATATCCGGTCTTGCCGCTCCTCGGGGCCGTCTTGCTCCTTAGCTTGATGATCACGACATGGTTCACCGACTTTAATATCTTGCTCAAGTTTGGGATTCCATGGTTGGTCGGATTGACAATCGTCTACTTCGTCCGGGAACGCTTCCGGAAATCCGATGACCAATCCGATGACATCGAACAGGCGAACTAAAAAATCGCTCCTACCATTAATCGGTAGGAGCGATTTTTTCATGAAAACGAGCACCTATCGCAATCGACAGGTGCTCGTGGCATTTGATTAGAAGAACTGACGTGGGTTGACCGTGTTCCCCGCGCTCGATGACGAGTACGAGTAGCTCCCTCTATGAATCTCAAAGTGGAGGTGCGGGCCTGACGAGTTCCCAGTGTTTCCAAGTGTCCCGATGTTCGAACCTTGCGTTACACGCTGTCCGGCGCTAACAGACACCGAGTTCATGTGGGCGTAAACTGTTGTCCACACTTGACCGTTGATGACGTGCGCGATCATGACGTGGTTCCCGTAAGCCCCACCCCATCCTGCACGGATGACCGTACCGGTTGCTGACGCGCGAATTGGCGTTCCGACAGGTCCAGCGATATCGACACCGTTATGGAACGTGTAGCCGAACTGACCGCTTGCCGGTCCCCATCCTTGCGTGAAACGTCCTGCCGCAGGCTGGATGAACATCGCACCAGATGGCGCAGGCGTCGACGCAGTCGGCGTGCTTGGCGCCGGTTTTGGTGCTGGTGTTGCTGGTTTTGGAGCTGGTGCAGCTGGCTTCGGTGCTGGCGCAGCCGTTTTTGGTGCCGGCGTCGCATTTTGTGTCGTCTGGTTTGAAGATGCTGACGACTGGGTACTATTACTATTGTTCTGCTTTTGCTGAGCTGCAGCTTGACGCGCTGCTTCTGCTCGTGCGGCTTCCTGACGAGCCGCCTCTTGACGGGCTGCCTCTTGACGAGCCGCTTCGGCTTTGGCTTCTTCGGCAAGACGCGCTTCTTCTGCCTTACGCGCTGCTTCCTGACGAGCTGCCTCTTCAGCGCGACGACGTGCCTCTTCTTCTTCACGACGTTGTGCCTCGATTTCGGCGGCAATCGCTTCTTCTTGCGCGATTAACGTCGCTTCGATTTCTTGAAGGTCGAAGATTTGCGTCTCGAACTCGATGTTTTTCTCTTCAAGTTCTTTAATCCGTGCTTCGCGCTGTTTCATTTTCTTCTCGAGGTCGGCTTGACGCGCTTCGAGCGCTTTTTGTTGTTCTAAAAGCGATGCACGTTGCTCTTTCAATGCGGCCTGTGCCTCTTGAAGGGATTGGCGTGTCGCTTCGTAGTCGTCGAACAGCTCTTGGTCACTGCGTTGAATCGTCCCCGCCGTGATCATACGAGTAATCAAGTCAGAGAAGTTTTTTGAACCGAAAATGAACTCAGCCCAGTTGATTGAGCCTCCGCCATTGATTTGCATCGTGGCCATTCGTTCACGCATCATCGCTTCTTGTGCTTCCATCTTCTTTTGGTACGCTTTGATGTCCGCCTCTAGGTCCTCGATCTTCATCTCGGTACGCTTGATTTCTTGGCGCTTCGCTGCGACGTCATAGATGATATCTTGGAGCTGGGCGTCCATTTTGTTGACTTCTTCTTGTACCTTCGAGATTTCTTGATTGTTCTCTTGGATCTTTGAAGACGTGTTCGCTTGGTTGTCTTTTACGTTTTTACGTTGGTCTTGAACTTTCTTCTGCTGCTCTTGTTTCTCTTTGATTGTCGTCGAGGCATCGGCCACCGAGTGTGATCCGAGGAGCAAGGCGCTGAGCGTCAGTGTCGAGACGGTGCGTTTCCAGTTGATCAATGCGGACATCCTTTCTAAAATAAACAGGTTATACGTACGGTCTTTTATCTGTCGTTTTGCTATGTAACAAAAACGATTAATTTTTCAGTTTCAACACGACTAATTATATCGAAGTGTTTAATGTTTTCCTGTTAAAGTTATATTTCACTTTTATTACGACGAAAAAGTGGGTGTGCCCTTGGTACGC
Source organism: Exiguobacterium sp. s150 (assembly GCF_018618435.1). Classification (NCBI taxonomy): domain Bacteria; kingdom Bacillati; phylum Bacillota; class Bacilli; order Caryophanales; genus Exiguobacterium; species Exiguobacterium sp. s150. The sequence goes on from NZ_JACSMC010000011.1 coordinate 23,617, forward strand.
CCACTTTTGCTTTATTTCAACGGTTTTCCCATTTGTTTTATTTCGAAATGTTCTTGTAATAATAGTTGGAAATAACGACACATTCCCCTTATATTCAAAAAACTTCTTCTCATGATTTCTACATTTCGCCAATCCCAGAAAACGTAAAAAGGGGCCGCCTTTCACCGGCCCAAAGGAAAGGTGAAAGACGACCGAGTGGTTCGTTGTGATGAACACGAGGGTCTTACAAGTTGAAGTATACCGCTCTCGTGTTAACGGACTGTGGATTTTTGATTACAACTTCAAGGCGCCAAGGATAACGAATACCCAGGCCGCGATGAATAGGACGCCACCAATCGGCGTGACGGCACCGAGCTTCGTAATGCCTGTGAGCGCCATGACATAAAGGCTCCCCGAGAAGAAGATGATTCCGGCGAACATGAGCCAACCTGCCGTACTAAACTGACTGATGCTGACCCGCATTAATATCGAGGCAAGCGCGATGATGCCGATCGCATGAATCATGTGATAGAGCACACCCGTCTGCCAGTTCGCGAGCATGTTCGGCGTGAGACGTTCTTTTAACGCGTGCGCACCGAACGCACCGAGTGCGACGCCGAGCGCCATGAGCGCCGCGCCGATGATGAGTAAGACTTTCATAAATCGTTCCCCCTTATCTGACTTGCCGTGCTGGTAAATTCCACTTTCGATAGTAGGATATCACTCGAAGGGTCGCGACGACAATGAGTAACGCATAGACCGGAAACCCGCTCTCGAGACGGAAATAGTACGTGACGACGGCGATGATGATTGCCCAAATCGCATATACTTCCGACTGTAAGACGAGCGGCTTCCGCCCCGCGAGCAAGTCACGGACGACGCCGCCTCCGACCCCGGTCAACACGGCCGCCGCGATGGCCGCTGATAACGGCAAGTCGAGCTTGATTGCGACTTGAGCTCCTTGGAAAGCGAAGGCGACGAGCCCAATCGCATCGACGATGACGCCCCAGCGTTCCCAGTGCGGCAAGACGACGCTCGGCAGCAGGAAGATGAGCAAGGCGACGAGAAAACAGAGAATAAACAAATCATTTTGTTGCCAAATCAAGCTGACGGGATTACCGAGCAGGACGTTTCGAATCGCCCCGCCGCCGAACGCGGTCGTAAACGCGAGCAGCCAAACCCCAAAGATATCGTATTTTTCGTCCATCGCGATGATGGCACCGCTCGCCGCGAACGCAACCGTTCCGACGACGTTGAGTAATTCCCATTCCATGAACATCCCTGGCCCTTTCTCCTAAGCATTGTATGGTACAGTAAAGATACAAAAAATCAGATCAGTCACGCGACTGCTTGTAAAGGATGTCGGTACTTTTATGAAACGAATCGCTTTGTTCCGCATATGGATTATCGTCACAATGTTCGCCCGATTCATCATTAAAATTTACGCCTTCTCGCGCAAGCAACAGCAAGGCCTGACGAATCAAGAAGAATACGAGGCGCTCATGCTCAGTCTCGCCCGCGAGTATAAACGGAACGCCTTGCGGTTAGAAGGCCTCTTAATCAAGCTCGGCCAATTCTTGTCGATTCGGGCCGACTTGTTGCCGACGTCCGTCTTAAACGAGCTGTCCGAACTTGTCGACCGTGTCCCGACGTCCGGCTGGGAGAAGTCACGCGCGATCTTAGAAGCCGACTGGGGCGTCCCGTACACGCAAGTCGTCAAAGACGTCGACGTCGACGCCGTCGCCTCAGCCTCAATTGGCGAAGTGTACGGCGCGACATTGCTCGAGAACGGCAAGCGAGTCGCGCTAAAAATCCAGCGCCCGGACATCGAAAAGATTATCCGGACGGACTTCAAAGCGATGCGTATCGTCACGACGATGCTCAAACGAACCGCGCTCGCAAAATCGACCGACTTAGATAGCTTATATCGCCAAATGATTTTTGTCATCGGGGATGAGTTAAATTTCCAAACCGAATTAAAAAATGCGCACTATTTCAAAGCGAAATATGCTGAAAATCCGGACGTATACATCCCGGACTACTACGACCACCTCTGTACGAATCGTGTCTTGACGATGGACTGGGTCGATGCACGCCGCATCACCGACCTCGCTTTCTTGAAAGAGAACAACATCGACCGCTCCGCGCTCGCCGAACGATTGTTTACGATGGCGGCCGAACAACTGTTGTTCGGCGGAAAATTCCACGCCGACCCGCATCCCGGCAACGTTCAAATCCGGGCCGACGGGACCATCATCTTGCTCGACTTCGGAATGGTCGGTTCGACGACACCACAAGACATGGCGACGATTCGAAAAATCTTGCAGGCGTTCATTTCCCTCGATTATGACGGGGTCGTCGACGGTTTGGAGGATTTACGCTTCCTTTTGCCGACGGCGAACAAACATAACATTCGTCAAGCGCTCGAAAAAGCCGTCACGTTCTACTTAGAGACCGACATCGACACGGTCGACACGAAGCTCATCGAGAAAGTGTTGCAAGACATCCAGTTGCTCGTCAAAAACGAGCCGATTCAGCTGCCGGCCGAGTTCGCTTTCTTCGGTCGGGCCGCCTCGACGTTACTCGGGATCTTACAAATCCTCGACTCAAAAATCGACCTCTTTACGCTCGGGAAGCCAATCGTCATCCAGTGGCTCGAAGCGGACGGGACGACGATTCAAAACCGGTATGTCATGACGGCACTCAACTACGGTAAAAAGTTGTTGAACGTGCCACCGTTACTCGACAACTTTTTAAAAGAGCCAACCCGTAAACGTTTATCCGAACAAGCGATGTTCCAGCGTCAGCTCGAATCGAAGGAACTGTTGCACCGTCAGCTGTTCAATTCAGGATTGATTCTCCTCGGCCTGCTCGTCGGTCTTCTCGGCTACATCCGTCCTGACGAATGGTTGTTCTGGTCCGGCGGTGTCGTCGCCGTCGTCGCCTACTTCAACTCAAGACGCCTCGGTCGTAAGATTCGTCATTTGGCCCGGCAAGACTTTCGGGTTTAACACCGTCACGTTCCATCGTGGCGGTTTTTTTGTGCATCCATGTCGCGACGAGCGTGGCGACCGCTCGTACGTCGCGCGTTGTCGTCCAGCCCATCGTTGAAATTTGCAGACAGTTCGCCGCCTTCAAGTAGTCACTTTCAAATTGGACGCGGTAACCATGATAGTGCAGTTGGTTCCCAAGTTCAGATGACGAGAGAGGATCGGGTAAATGAAGAGCTAAAATCCCAGGCGCTTGATTCGGTTTCTTTTTGAAAGGGACACCGTGCTTTGCGAACGTCTCCTGCAGAACGTCCATCTTTCGTTGATGTGTCTCAATCTCTGCCTCGGTCATTTCATCCAACGCCACCTCGAGTGCTTTGATTAAAGACATCGACTGCGTGAACGCGATGGGATCATACTGTGCCAAATCCAGATAGCGAGGAATCCTTCGAATCGGTTCAGCTCGTTTCTTCATGGCGACAAAAGCGAGGCCCGGAGCGGCCCGGAGCGCTTTTCCAGAAACGAATGTCACCAGATCGGCAAACGAATAGTCGATCTCAAACGTTCCGACCGCACTGATGGCATCGATCGCCACGATTGTGTCGTGTTCGCCTGCATAGCGACGCAAGCGTTCCATGTCGACGAGTTCTCCGGTCGACGTCTCACAGTGAACGGTCCAAATCCATTTCGGTGCATACCGTTCCACTTCGCGCCAATCTGCCTCTGAATGGGGCATCGCGAGCACGTCAAATAAAAGGCCGGCACGTCTCGCATGATCCATGAGCCGTTTTCCGAACTCGCCCGTATCCAAGATGAGCCCGCGTCCCGCTAAACGCACCGCCACCGCGTCGTTCGCGACGGTCCCGCTACCGAGTAATGTATACATGTATGGCAACTTCACGAGACGGGATAACTTCGCCTGCACGTTTTGCAATAATCGCTTCGCTTCGTTCGAACGATGGGGCATCGGCTGTGACGTGAGGGCTTGACGTACGTTCAAAGAAAGTTCGACCGGACCGGCAAGTAGCAATTTCGGCCGTAAAACTGCAGACGTCTCCGACTCAAAGAAACCAGCGCGCGTCAACAGCATCGGAATGTATCGGGCTTCCACCGGACCGACTGGAGGGGCGAACGGAACAAATCCGAAACGGCGATACAGCTTTTGTTCACGTGTCGTCCCGCTAATCACGACGCCCTCGACACCTCGTGCTAATGCGTCTTCCATCACGGCGCGCATCAAGCCGGCGAACGTACGCGTATTTCGATAAGAACGGGTCACCGCGAGTAAACGAATTTCCATCCATTCCCCCGGCGGTAGCCGGACCCCTTTTTGTTCCAATGAAAAAGGATGCGCTGTACGTAAGGCGCACATCGCGACAAGATGGCCATCCTGTTCCCCGACCCAATATGTACTCGTGTCATAAAACCGGTCGACGAGGCGTCGTTCCTCGTTCGGTTGGTGCTGTGGAATCTCTTCCACGAACGTCTCATAATTCAACCGATGAATCGCCGGTGCATCTTCCGGCGTTGCTTGTCGAAATTCAATCATGTCGTTTTCCCCTTTCGATGATGCCACCAGATGATGCTTAGGATGACACATGAAATCATCACGTCGCTCCATTCACCAAGTGCCGCAAGAGGCAACAAGCTGAGCATCACGAGCCCCGTCTCCCGAGAGTTGCCCGTCAGTTTGATGAAGACGAGTAAAAGCAAAAGACCTGCCACAAACCAAAGCGGGCTATACGCTAAAATAATTCCAGAAAAAACGGCATATCCCTTCCCACCACGTCTCATCTGCCAGATAGGATAAATGTGCCCCACCGTCAAAGCGAGGGCGGTCTCCCAAAAATACGTTCCGCTAAACGATAAGACGAGGACCGTCTTCAAGACGTCGAACCCGTAGACAAATAAAAACGCTTTGACTCCACCTGCGCGAAACGCGTTTCTCGCCCCTGTATTACCGGATCCACTCTTCGAGAGGTCGTGTCCACTTATTAAACCGTAGAGGCGTCCCCCGAGCACACTGCCCACGAGATAACCAATGAGAATCATCCACATGATTCGTCTCCCCTTTGTAAAATTGTGTATGATTTTTGAAAACGGGTACTTTCTTACTGTGCACCTAGATGAAAGGGGAAATCAAGATGCGAGCTGAACATAACTGGATTAACGGGGAATGGATCGAGACGGATGAAACAATCGAAGTCCGAAATCCGGCGACCGGAAATATTATGGCAACGGTCACGAAGAGCGGAGAAACGGAGGCCCGTCGTGCCGTTGATGCCGCTCATGCGGCGTTGGCGGAGTGGCAACAAAAGACGGCCGAGGAACGCGGGGCGCTTTTACTCGAGTGGCATCGCTTGATTGAAGAGGAGGCGGAAACACTCGGCCGGACGATGGTCGAGGAGCAAGGCAAGCCGCTAAAAGAAGCAATCGGGGAAATCCGTTATGCGAACGGCTTCATCGAATGGTACGCTGCCGAAGGACGCCGCGTCTACGGCGAGACGATCCCGGCCTCGGCGAACAACAAACGTATCTTCGCCATCAAGCAACCGGTCGGCGTCGTGGCGGCCATCACCCCGTGGAACTTCCCAGCGGCGATGATCACCCGAAAAGTCGGTCCGGCGCTCGCCTCGGGCTGCACCGTCGTCATCAAGCCCGCGTCGGCCACGCCGTTGACCGCGATTGACCTCGTCAAGCTTTCAGAGAAGGCCGGCTTCCCGCCCGGTGTCATCAATTTGGTGACCGGGACGGCCTCGGATATCGTCAAAGCATGGCAACAGGACACGCGCGTCCGGAAATTGACGTTCACCGGCTCGACCGAAGTCGGGAAGATGCTCATGCGTGACGCCGCCGACACGATGAAGAAAATCTCGCTCGAGCTCGGTGGCCATGCCCCGCTCATCGTCACCGCGAAAGCCGATTTGGAGAAAGCCGTCCCGCAAGCGATCGCGACGAAGTTCCGAAACGCGGGCCAGACGTGTGTGTGCGCCAACCGAATCTACGTCGAACGTTCCATCGTCGACGCGTTCTCAGAGAAGTTCATCGAGGCGGTCGAGGAACTCAAGGTCGGCAACGGGCTCGAGGACGGCGTCGACATCGGTCCGCTCATCGATGAGGCCGCCGTCGACAAAGTGATGAAACATCTCGAGGATGCGCAAATTCGCGGCGGCGAAGTGTTCGGCGGCGAGCAGCTCGACGGGTTGTTCGTTCGTCCGGCCGTCGTCCGGTATGCGAACGAGGATATGCTCTGCATGAACGAAGAGACGTTTGGTCCCGTCGCCCCAATCGCCTCGTTTGATACGCTCGAGGAGGCGGTCGAACGGGCGAATGCGACCCCGTTCGGGCTCGCCGCTTACGTGTTCACGCAAGACATCAACGAGGCGCTCTACTTAGCCGAAGCGCTCGAATACGGCATCGTCGGCGTCAACGATGGCCTCCCTTCGACGCCGCAGGCCCCGTTCGGCGGATGGAAAGAGAGCGGCCTAGGACGTGAAGGCGGTCACCACGGCATCGAAGAGTTCTTAGAAGTGAAGTACATCTCGCTCGGCCTATAACAAAGACCGGTTGAACGTTTGTTCAACCGGTCTTTCTCATGCGTTTACGATGTCCAGTAAATCAGCCGGCGCTTCAATCACGTGATCGGCAAGCGCCCACTCCTCTTCGTTCCCGAAACCAAATCCGGTCAAGACGACAGGGAAGTCATGGGCCCGCGCCGCCTCGACGTCCGATTTGCGGTCCCCGACCATAACGTAGTTCCCATCCCCATGACGGAGACGGTGTGCCGTCAAGATGTCCGCCTTCTTCTCCCCGCTCACCGATTCGAGACATTCCGGCGCCGTCATGAACGGACGAATCCGTTGCGAGTCCAAAATCAAGTTCAAATAATGGACGCCGCAATTGCTCGCCGTCGTCAACGTGTGCCCGTCCGCATGGAGCGTCTCGAGCATCTCATAGATGCCGTCGAACAACACATGCTGTCCTTCCATCGCGCGTTCGAGCGTCTCATGACGAAGCTTTCGGATTTGGCGAATCTCTTCAATCGTCGCTTCCGGAATCACATGCTCCCAAAAGGCATTCCCGGCAAGCCCATAACCGGAACGGACCGCTTCCTCGCTCGGTTTTGGTAAATGCGGAAGCTGTTCGAGCGCTTCGTGAATCGCTTTTGTCATCGGAACGGTCGTGTCGACAAGCGTTCCATCGATATCAAATAAAATCACTGCCATAATCGTTACCCCTCTCTCTTCTACTTCCCTTACCGTAGCAGAATGCCCGAAAAAGCTAAAGCAGAAACGTGGCTAGGCCAAAAGTCGACCTATGTACCTCGGACCTACAAGTCTTTACATTTTCTCAAAATGAGGGAAACGAGACTGCAATGTACGTCCGTTATAGTTCGGTTTGTAAGATTCATCACTCGAGGAGGCAAACAAATGAAACGAACATGGATGATTGGGGCGCTCGCCCTCGGCTTGACGGCGGGAACGTTGACAACCGGGCTACATAACCATGAAACGGCCGAAGCAAACGGGAAGCACGGGAAAGGGACAGTCAAAAACGTCATCCTCATGATTCCGGACGGCTATTCCGCGTCTTATGCGACAAACTATCGCTGGTATGCGGGCGAGGAAGAGACGGCGCTCGACAAGCAGTTGACCGGCATGATGCGCACCTACTCCGCAAATTCCAAAGTGACGGATTCGGCTGCAGCCGGCACGGCAATGGCGACCGGTGTGAAGACGAACAACGGGACGATCAGCATGGACCCAGACGGAAACGAGTTGACGTCCGTGCTCGAGAGAGCGAGCCAGAACGGGAAAGCGACCGGGCTCGTCGCCACGTCGACCATCACGCATGCGACACCCGCCGTATTCGCTTCTCACGTCGCTTCACGAGCAAGCGAAGCTGAGATTGCCAAACAGTATATGGACGCTCTCGAGGTCGACGTCCTCCTCGGCGGTGGTCAAAAATATTTCACCGCTGAAGCGAACGGCGGGTTACAAAAAGAGGATTTGATTAAACAGGCAAAAGAAGCCGGCTACTCCTATGCGACGAACCGAGACGAGTTAAGAGCCGCCAAGTCTGCTAAACTACTCGGCCTCTTCGCGGACGATGCGATGGCACCTGAACTCGACCGCGATCAAACGAACGAACCGAGCTTGGCCGAGATGACCGACGCGGCCCTCACTTCACTCAAACAAGATCAAGACGGTTTCTTCCTCATGGTCGAAGGAAGTCAAATCGACTGGGCCGGTCACGCCCATGATGCCGCTTGGGCGATGAAAGATTCAGAAGCGTTCCACGAGGCGTTTAAAGCCGCCCTCCAGTTCGCGATGAAGGACAAACAGACGCTTGTCGTTGTGGCCGGAGATCACGACACCGGTGGCATGTCCGTCGGCGGTTACGGCGAATACATCGCAAAACCTGAAGTACTCCGCTCTGTCACAGCGACCGGGGACTTCATGGTCGACGCGTTCAATGATGAGCTGACAAACGTCGAGGACGTCGTCGAGCAGTATACATCGATGAAACTCACACCGAAAGAGGCTGAACTAATCCGATCGGCGGATGAATCAAAGCGTGTCATGACTTTGAATGAAATCATTAGTCAGCGGGCATACGTCGGCTGGACGACGACTCAACATACGGGCGTCGACGTCCCGCTCTACGCGTACGGGCCGCAACAAGAGCGATTCAACGGACTGCTCGACAACACGGAAGTTCCAAAACATATTTTACAGGCGATGAAATTATTAAAGTGAGACACAAAAACCGGCTGAAAAAGGTTTCAGCCGGTTTTTTCATGATCCACGCCAGAAGCTCATCCCGCCTTTGACCGAATAGACGTCTGTATAGCCTGCCTTCTGAAGCATCGCGGCTGCTCGCTGGCTGCGCATCCCGCTTTGACAGATGACATAGACGGGACGGTCTTTCTGTTTCGGGTATTGCGCGCTCGCGTTCCCGAAGCCAGATAGGGGCACGTTTTTCGCCTGCTTAATATGACCGCCTCGATACTCTTGTGGCTCCCTTACGTCGAGCAGCTGGATGTTGCGCTCTTCGGCAATCTTGCGCTTCAGTTCATCCGTCGACACCGTCTTCACACTGTTCCGCTTAGACCACCACACGTAAATCAATCCAATTACTACCGCCACAAATAAGAAATCAAGCATATGTCCGCCTCCATTATCGATGAGTTTTGTTGCTTCAATTATACCCCCTTAGGTATATAAGTCAATGAAGACGCCTCAAAAAAAGCCACGCCCTCAGGCGCAGCTTAAAAGTCGAGCAATGAATCGGTTTTTGGCTCTTCATCCTCTTCGAGCGGAATCCCGAGAAATGCCGCCATTTGACGATCGAGCGGCGGCTGATCCGGTGCCGGCGTCACCGTCACAGGAGCAGACGGTTGGACGGAAGGGTTCGAGACTGCTGGATCCGCAAGTAACAGTTCGCAGTACCCCATCAGCTTGGCGACATGCCGTTTCTGCGTCTCTCCGTTCGACTGTTCGATTTCGGTCATCACATGTTTCATTTGGGCGATGAGTTGTTGTTCGGTAATCATACGTCCACATCCTTTACCCCATCATTGTGCCGGAAAACGCGGCAAGCCCGCAAGTGTCACGCTTGACCGTCACGGGTATCGAGCCACGTCTGGAACGCCTCAAAATCGAATCGGACTTGATTCCCGTAGAATCGAGCCCAGCGCGCGATTTGTCGGATGAACAGTGGTTTGGCGTCCCCGATGGCGGCGGCAATCCGTTCGCTCGCCTCGTAATCGAGAATATTCGCGTCTGCGTCGGCACGGGCATGGATTTTGGCCGTAATCTCGGCTTGAACGTTCAACGTCTCAATGAGCGACGCCTCGTCCTTGATGTGCTTCGCTTTCACTTTTCGCTTATAAGGCGAACGCTGTCGCACGTAGTATTCGTGACCAGCGATCGTCAAATAGCCGAGATACGGGTCACGGCTATGCACCATCGCCCGTTGCGCCGCCGTCACCCGCGCCCCTTGATGGGAGAGTCCATCCTCGAACAAAGGGTGCGTCGGCAGAAAGAGGGACGGAACGGCCGACTGGGCCTCTTTCATCTCAAGGATAACGTCCTCGTCATGTTCCGCGTCCGCCCCTTCAATCAAGATGTAGTAACGCTCCAAACCGATCGAAGCCGTCCCGCTATCGAGCTTGATGGCGATGTCTTTCACTTCATAATGGTCGGCGTGATGGCGATGGTCCGCTTTCAACGACGTCAAATAGTCGGGCCAGGCCGCTTTAATCTTCGATGCCATCGTCTCGCTTACCGGAATCAAATCTTCGCTCGTCGCGAAATAGCGCTCCTCATCGCGCACCTCGGTCCGTTCGGCCATGAACGCATCCTTTTTCGCCTCTGCCTTTTTGATGATTTTTTTAATCGCCTTGCATGTGTTCGCTTTCGTGAACTGCACGTCCTCGTCTTTTCCGTTCGCGTAACGGTCGATCGTTTTGGCATACGTCTTCGCATACGACTCGATGGCCGCCGTCGCATCGAACCCCGCCTCTTCGGCGAACAAGTCGACCGAAATGGCCATCCGTAACACGTCGAACAAATACGATCCGATATACGCCTCATCGAAGTCGTTCACGTCATAGATGATCGTACCGGCCTCATCCTCGAACACGCCGAAGTTCTCGAAGTGTAAATCCCCTTGGATGAACGTCGGATGCGCGTCACCCGTATCAAACGCGAGCGGAACTTTCGCGAAGTCATAGTAAAACAAGTGGGAGCTGCCCCGGAAGAACGAGAACGGGCTCACGCTCATCTTCGTGTACTTTTCGCGCCGCGCTTCTTCAGACAGATGTCGAATCGACGTATCATAGTAGTCGAGGACGGTCGCAATCGTCTCCCGGCGGATTTGTTGCTTGACTGAAGTGAACATCGCCTTCTCCCCTTCACGCGTCGAATAAGTGTTTGTACTCCCCGTACCCGGCCGAGTCGAGCTCTTCTTTCGGGATGAACCGGAGCGAGGCCGAATTGATGCAGTAGCGCAAGCCCCCGAGCTCTTTCGGACCATCATCGAACAAGTGACCGAGGTGGCTGTCGGCCCGCTTCGAACGGACCTCGGTCCGCACCATGTGATGGGACGTGTCCATGTTCATATCGAGCCGTTGCTCTTCAATCGGCCGTGAGAAACTCGGCCAGCCACAGTTTGACTGAAACTTGTCGCGTGACGTGAAGAGCGGCGTCCCGTCGATGATGTCGACGTATAGCCCTTCGCGCTCCTCGTCCCAATACTCGTTTTGAAACGGCGGCTCGGTGCCATTCTCTTGCGTGACTTTAAACTGCATCGGTGTCAGCCGTTCCTTCAATTCTTTCTGCTGCTTCTTATCGCTCCACGCCTCTTTAATGAATTTCGCGCGACCGGAGCCGACGCGATACATCTCATAGCGGAACGGATTTTTCTTATAATAGTCTTGATGATAGTCCTCGGCTTCCCAAAACGTCTTCGCCGGACGAATCTCGACCTCAATCGGTCGGTCGAACCGTCCTGAGTCCTCGACTTCTTGCTTCGACCGCTCTGCCGCCGCTCGCTGTTCTTCTGAGTGATAGAAGATTGCCGGACGATACGACTCACCGCGGTCGTTGAACTGGCCGCCGCCGTCCGTCGGGTCGATTTGACGCCAGTAGATGTTTAATAACTCTTCGTACGAGATGACGTCCGGGTCATAGGTGACCTCGATCGCCTCTAAATGTCCCGTCGTCTCCGAACAGACTTGTTGATATGTCGGATTGTCGACATGCCCGCCCGTATAACCGGAAATGACATGCTCGACTCCCTCGTATTTATGAAACGGTTTGACCATACACCAAAAACAGCCTCCCGCAAACGTAGCTTTTGCCATTATCAATCCCTCCTTATTAAGTAGTGTACCCAAAAAAATGCGGAAGCAACAAAAAACGAGAACCCCGAACGTGTTCTCGTCTTCAATCCTCGACGCGGTTCATATGCCGCATCACTAAAAATAAAATCACACCGACGATTACAGCCCCAAGAATGGTCAACGCCGGGTTGTTTCGTGCCGATAATGTATAAAAGATCGCAAGTCCAATCAAGATGAGCGCAATCGGAATGAACGCTCGTTTAAAATGATCCCAATAACGCACGGACAGTCCCCCTTTTTTCTATCATACCAAACATCTCGACTGGGATAGAAGAAAAGCTGGAGACGATTTGAAAGGAGCAACAGAGATGACCATGGAAACATTATGGGCGAACCGCCCGACCCTCATCTGGGAAGAACGGTTGAACGAGGGAGATGACATCTATACCCTCCCGGCCATCCTCGCCGTCGATGCCGCGCTTCGACAATACGCGAACACGCTCACCCGTTCCGACAAGTCAGAGGCGAGCGTCTTAGCGGCTGTCCGCGATCTCGTCTTGCGGCTAAACGAACTCGATGAGGAACATGACTACTTCATCGAGACGATGGAACGCGAGGAACTGTATGATTTCATCGTCGCTGCGGCTGCACTCGTCGGCTACGAAACCGACGACGACGTGACGGAAGAGTGGCGCGAATGGTGAGCCGATTGAAACGATGCCAGTCACTTGAATTATGCTACACTTAAACTAGTTATTTCCATTTCCACACAGGGGGACTGTGTCCATGCTCACCATCATCAACTCATTTTTCATCGACCTATGCATCTTGTTCACGCTGTTCACAATCTCGTTCCTACCTTTTCGGAATCGACCACGACTGACGCCGCATTCGCCGCTGAAGGCCCGTGTCCTGCTCGGGGTGCAGAGCGCGTTCACCGCCACGATTTTACTCGGGAACGCCCTTCATCTCGAAGGGGTGCTCATCGATTTACGAGCCATCCCGATCACGCTCGCCGTCTTGTTTGGTGGTTGGGTGAGCGGCGCCGTCGCAGCTGTCTTGTTTTTGATCGGTCGTTTTTTCATGATCACGAACGGCGAGTACGTCGGGTTTTACTTGGCGATCGCCACGATGGTCGCGCTCGTTCTTCCGGCGAGCCTGTTGCGGCTCAAACTTGATAACACGCGGAGCACGTTGCTCGTCTTCACGACAATCGGCGCCATCGTCTTCGGTGCGGCAATCTATTACGCGCTGCCACTCGACTTGTTCTATCCGATTTTACTCGTCTATCTCGTCATGTCGTACGTCGGCGCTTGCGCCGCCTATCGTCTGCTCCAAGAGTTGCGCCGGCACTTTGAGAACGTCCAGCATCAGCAACAGCTCGCGCGCACGGACGCTTTGACGGGGATCGCCAATCGTCGCCTGTTGAACGAGGCGATGGCAAACTTGACGGTCGAGGCAGAAGAGTATGCGCTCATCCTCGTCGATATCGATCATTTCAAACGCGTTAATGATACGTATGGCCATGACGTCGGCGACGACGTGTTGCGTGAGCTCGGGATGCTTCTTGTCGCCGAGAGTCGCGAAGATCACCTCGTCGGACGTTTCGGTGGAGAAGAATTTTTAATCATCATGCCGAACGCCCAAAAAGACGAGGTGTCACGCCTCGCCGAATCTATACGAGAAAAAGTCTCGACGTTCCCGTTCGAGACGAGTGCCGGGACGCTCCACATCACCGTTTCGCTCGGTGCCTGCCATTCGAACGATATCGAGGTCGACAGTGTCTTGAAACATGCCGACGAAGCGTTATATCACGCAAAAGAATCGGGACGCAATCGCTTCATTTTGGCTTCATGAAGCCAAAAAGCGTTCGTAAAAGTTTAACACGTTCATCAGTTTTCCTGCTTTACTTTCCCTAGTCGAATCGGTACACTAGGCTAGACTTTGGTTCGTAAGCTTTTTGTAATCATCGATTTGACTAGAAAAAGGGGAAACACATTTCATGACAGTCTTGTTATCACTATTTGGGTTGATGTTCGTGGGATCTTTCGTCCTCGATTATCAACGCGGTAAGACGTTCCGCCAATCGCTCTTTGGGGGAGTCGATACGTTAAAGCGGAACTTGTTCATCTTTTTACGCACCTCAATCTCCATGATGATTTTTATCGGACCGCTCTTGCTCATTTCGATGTTCGCCTTCCCGCGTCTCATCGGATTCGATGCGGTTGCATCTTTCCTCATCGCCGTCTTGAGCATCGGGTTCGCCGAACGCATCATCGGCATGATTGTCGCTCCGCTCGTGCGCACGTTCTGGCACCAGCGCGGAAACGTGATGCCGCTCTATCTCGATGCAGGCCTCTATGTCTTCTTACTCTCGATTCTCGTCTTCGAGTTTCTATTGAATATTCCAGGCGTCAATATCGCCTCTCCAATTATCGCCGTCTTTTACGCGTTCGCGTTATTTTATATCCGCTATCTGTTCAGCTTGCTCCGGTTCACGCTCAGTAAAGGCGTCCCGTCAAACTGACCCTCGACACTGCAATCGGATCTCGGTTGCAGTTTTTATTTTATTACTAATTGACAATGAGAATCGTTATCACTTATACTCGACTTGTAGCTCCCAAAAGCTTGACGCGCTCGTTCCCCAAACGCATGCGTCACGTGGATTCCCCTCCATGACACTCTTTTTGAAAGCAATGCGACAACCCCCATTTGTTGCACCCAGATTTGCCATATGAAAAAGCGAGCGGCTCTCCGACGGAGCCGCTCGCTTTTCGTTTAGGCGAATACATCTTGTTCGATTTGCTTCAACGCATAGAACGTGCCGCGCGCCTGCATCAACTCATCGAATGAACCGGTCTCGATGACGCGCCCGGCTTCCATAACGATGATTTGATCGAACGCCTCGAGCCCGTTCAGACGGTGGCTGATCATGACGAGCGTCGAAGCCTGTGCTGTGTCGAACATCTCGGCGTACACGTCCGCCTCGGTCCGCGCATCGAGCGCTGACGTCGCTTCGTCGAGTAGCCAGAGCGAGCCGTTTTTGAGTAGCGCCCGGGCAATCGCGAGCCGCTGGCGTTCCCCACCCGACAAGTTGGCGCCTTTCTCAAGCACCGGTTCATCGAGCGAGAAGCCGAGCCGGACGCTGCCGAGCGCTCTCGTCATCGCCTCGTCCGTGTGTTCACCGGCAAGCGCCAAATTGTCGCGCACCGTCCCGAAGAAGAAGTGGTTCTCTTGAAGGACGACGCTCGCATGCTCCCAAATCGACGCCTGTGCGATGTCGTCGAGTCGTGCCTCGTCGATGAAGACGTCGCCTTCGTCTGGACGGATGAAAGCGAGGAGCATTTGGAGGAGCGTCGATTTCCCCGAGCCGCTCGGCCCGACGATCGCCGTCTTCGACCCGCTCGGGAACACCGCATCGACGTCGACGAGGACGTCGCGGAACGTGTCCGGATACCGATAGTTCACACGGCTGATAGTAATCTCAGGTGCCCCTTGAAGCGAGATGTCGCGTCTTGCCGCTTCAGCTTGCTCCATTGCTTCACTCGGTGCCACGACCTCAAACAAGCGGTCGGCCGCCTGCTTGCTGTCGGCAAAGTGACCTGGGAAGACGGCCATCGGCGTCGCGTTCTCAAACGCCGTGAGCGACATCATGATGAGCATGGCGAGGAACAAGCCGTCAAGCTCTCCACCGACGACCAAGTAAGCACCAATCGCGAGCACACCCCAAGAGACAAGCAATGACGCACCGACGACGAGCGAGGAGTTGAAGAACTGGCTCGTCACATCTTCACGCTCGGCCGCCACGTAGCGGTCGCTCCGCTCCATCAAGTCTTGTTTCGTCTTTCCGAGATGTTGATGCAGCAACAAGTCACGATAGCCATACATCATCTCCGTCATCCCGCTCGACAAATCACCACGAAGCGACCGCAGTTTGCGGTCGTGTCGGGCTCGGACACGGGCACGGGCGAAGAAAGCCGGGATCAAGAAGCCGGTCACGAAGACACCGAACAAAATCCAGAGGCTGACGAAAATTGAGAAGTACGTGACGAAAAAGATGGTGCTCAAGAAGACGAGCACTAAAATAATTGGTGGATAGAAGACGCGTAAAAAGTAGTTCTGTAAGCTCTCCACGTCCCCGACGACGCGCGCGAGTAAGTCACCGCTTCGATATTTCGCGAAGATATTCGGGACGAGTGGTTCGAGCTGTCGATAAAACCGGACACGGAGCTCACTCAAAATGGTGAACGTCGCCCGGTGCGAGGCGAGTCGCTCTTGATACCGCGCGCTCGCTCGGATGACACCGAACAGTTTGATTAAGACAACGGGAATCATAAGCGCATAGAGCGGTGGTACGAGGCCGGCCCGCGCGACGAGGTATCCGCTCGCCGCGAATAAGGCGACGGCGGCAAGTCCCGCCACGTATCCAAAGAAGATGGAGAGGACGATATCCTTCTTCTCTCGCATCATCCATTTCGTGATCGTCCAAAGGGAACTCATCCTCTCACTCCTTTCTGTAACGTGAATAAGTCGGCATAAGCCGGGACATGGAGCATCTGTTCATGCGTCCCGCTCGCGACGAGCGTCCCGTTGTCCATGAACCAAATCGCATCCGCCTGCTTGATCGTATGCAGACGATGGGCGACCGTGACGAGCGTCGCGTCGCGCGACAACTCTTCGATCGAGCGGCGCACGATTTGCTCGGTCATCAAGTCGAGACCGGTCGTCGGCTCATCGAACAAGATGATGCCCGGCCGTTTCAAGAAGGCGCGGGCCAACGCGAGCCGTTGCCGCTCGCCGCCAGACAAGCCGTAGCCGCCCTCACCGAGTTCGGTGTATAGCCCGTCCGGCAAATGGCGAATCACGTCGACGAGGCCGGCCGCTTCGGCCGCGCGCATGATCGCCGCTTCGTCAGCCGCCTCGCCGAGAGCGATATTGTCAGCGAGCGTCCCAGCGAACAAGTACGGGGTCTGCGAGATATAGCCGACCGTGCCGTACCACGACGTGTCCGTGTACGAGTGGAGCGGCTCCCCGTCGACGAGGACGCGACCCGTATCGGGATTGACGAGCCCGGAAAGAAGATTTAACACCGTCGTCTTCCCTGACCCGCTCGCCCCGACCAATGCGATATGTGACCGCGCCGGAATCGTAGCGTTGAGCGGCTGCAAGGTGAAGCGACCGCCCTGATATTGGAACGACGCCTCCTCGAGTCGAAGCTCAGGGGTCCGGTTCGTCAGCACGCGCTCACCCCACACGATGCGATCATCCGGGGCGTCGAGCGCTTCAAAGATTCGATCGGCCGCACCCATGCTGCCACGTCCCGTATGGAACGCGCCACCGAGGTCTTTGATGGCCAAGTAATATTCAGGGGCCAAGACGAGAATGAGAAAGCCGGCGAAAAACGTCAAGTTCTGCCAGACGACCATTTGGAGCGCCACTTCAAGGGCGACGACACCGGTACTGAGCATCGAGATGAACTCGAGCATGAGTCCGGACAAGAACGCCGTCTTCAAGACGACCATCGTCGCGTCTCGGAAGTCGAGGCTGCTCTTCTCGATGGCTTGCGCTTCTCGCTCCGTCCGTCCATATAGCTTCAGCGTTGTCAGTCCTTGCAAGACGTCTAAAAACTTACCAGAGAACTGATTCATCTTCTCCATCTGTTGTTCCGATTTCTTCTGCGTCGCAATCCCGATGATGATGAAGAAAATCGGGATGAACGGCGCCGTCACCATCATGATGACGCCCGAGATCCAATGTTGGGTGAAGACGACGATGAGAATGAGGAGCGGAATAATCGACGTCTGAATCACTTGGGGCCAATAGTGGCTGAAGTAGGCGTCGACCTCGTCGACGGCGTCCATGTATACGCTCACTTTCTTACCGGATTGTCCCGAGAGCGACGTCTCCACCGGGTTCGACGTATAACGATCCAAGAGTTGACGTCGAAGCGACCGCTTCGCCTTCTCTGACAGGCTCGCACCGATGCGTCCCGAGACGTAACCGAACAACGCCCGGACGAGAAGCGCGACGACGAGCCAACCGAGCGCCGGAAGGACGCTTTCAAACGATTGATTTTGTAAGAAGACACGGTCGACGACGTCGACGATTAAATAGGCTTGGGCTAAAATCGACAAACCGATCATGACGGCCGCGATGACGAGGCCGATGATGTGCCGCTTTTCAGCTAACGCGAGGGCTTGCAGTCGTTTCACTGCGTTCATCCTTTCTAACAAGTCATAACATCATTTCTTTGTGATGATTCTCACTAATTATATCGCATGCATCGCTCCATAGCGAACGCTTCGCTTACGAGAGCATGCAAAAAACACCGTACGTCCGTACGGTGTCAATGCGTCGCTTGTTCAAAATATTCCGGATGCTCCGTCACGAGTTGTCGGGCATCGAATTGCAGGATGTCTTCTTTCCGTAGCCGCGACAAAATACCCGACACCGTCTCCCGTGATGTCCCGGACAGGCGTGACAGTTCGACCGTCGTGAACGGGCAGCGGATACGGACGCTGTCTGCCTCGCGCTCCCCTAAGTCTTCAATCAAGTAGTGAATCGTGTTGAGCACGCGATCCGTCGCGCTTGGCGTAATAATCTCTTGGAGACGCCGTTCATGTAAATCGAGAATCCGGTTCATCTGCCCGACGATATTCAACAGCATCGTCGCACTTCGTTTGACGAGCTGTTCGAATCGGTCCGCCGGCATATAAATGACCGTGATATCAGTAAGTGCCTCCGCGGAGTGGCGGTAGAACGTCGTGGAAAACATCCCGCTGTACGGGAACAACTGCTTCGGCTTCAAGTAGTCCGCGTATTGATACATCGCCGTCTCATGGAGGCGCTCAAGCTTGACGTAACCGTCCATGAGAAAGTAGACGCGCTCCCGCGGGTCGCCTTCCATAAACAAAATCTGTCCTTTTCGATATGTCCGTTGATAGACGTGCGGCAAAAGCGCCTCGAGTTCTCGACTCCCACACTGCTTGAACACGTCGATTTGTCTCAAGTCCTCAACCGTCCATTGCTGCGACATGTCGCATCCCTCACTTTCCACAATCGAATCGTTCCCCCTTCAATATACTAAATCGCTTTATGTAAACGCTTTCAAAACCCGACAGTTTTCTGACAAGACAAAGAGGGGACAGCCCCCTCTTCAGTCCAACATCAGTTCCATGATCGCGTCTTGGAGATTCCGCTCGAGTTCGAGCGCATGCAAATCGAACAGCCACGCCTCGAGGCGCGTTTTTGCTGCCGACATCTGATACAACCGGTCTTTCAAATCATAGGAAATCTCGGCCCGGTCGAGGAAACGGTACAACCGATCGAGGCGGTGGTCGTTACTCGTCAAGTCGACCGGGAGTTCGACGGTCATGTCGCGGTCAACTTCTCCGAGCTCGAGACGGAGCGTCTGTGTCTCCTGCTTGTACGCACCTTCGGCTTTGACGCCACGAACGAGGAGCGTCATCGTACGCCCTTCCGGCAAGACCGTCGCATCTCCAGACAGACGAATGTCGAGGCGGCGGGCTTCCCAGTCGAGTGTGAACGTCGTCTCAGCATACGCGCCGGTCTCATAAGAACGGTCCGTCCCATTGTCCTCATAAAGCGTGAACGTGTTCGAGGCCCCCGGGAAGATGAGCACTTCTAATTCGTCCGGGTTGTCCGTGTCGTTCCGCCCAGAATGGTGCGGGGCCATCGGGATGATGGCTCCCGCCTTCGCGAACACGGCCTGTTCGTCTATTCCCCGGAACACACGGACCGACTTGTCACCCGCATAACGATGTCCGGTGAAGAAGTCGAACCAATCGCCTTTCGGTAACCAGACGTTCGAGGCGGCGACGTGTAGCGCCTTGTTCATCGGCTCGACAATCGGCGCGACAATCAGTTCACTGCCGAAATAATATTCGTTCGGCACGTCATACGCCGCGTCCTCATCCGGATGTTCATAATACATCGGCAAGATGAGCGGGGTCGCCTCCATATGGTTACGCCAGTTCATCGTATATAAGTACGGGATGAGCTGGTGACGTAGGCGCAGGAACGACTGCATCGAGCGTTCGGCCTCTAATCCAAAACGCCACGGTTCTTTGCCGTTGAAGATGCTGAACGTCGAATGAAGGCGCATGATGGGACTGAACACCCCGAACGCGACCCAACGCGCGGCGAGTTCGTCGTCTTTCGCCCCGCGATAATGGCCACCGATGTCATGGCTCCACCAACCATAGCCGATGTTCGAGGCCGTCGCGGTGAAATACGGTTGGAATGCGAGCGACGCCCATGAGATGAGCGTGTCTCCGGAAAAACCGATTGGATAACGATGGCTTCCCGGCCCTGCGTACCGTGAGAAGATGAGCGGACGGTTCCCGTCTCGGGCGATATCGACGGCGTGGTAATGGTTTAGCATCCAGAGCGGGTCGAGTCCTTCCATCTTCGAGGTCGAGCCTTGTTGCCAATCGATCCACCAAAAGTCGACCCCGTCGGCTTCATGCGGGTGATGCATCTGTTCGAAATACGCTTGGATGAACCGTTTATTTGAAAAGTCGAACGGGATTCGATCACCGGTCGCCGGGTCGACCCCCATCGCCTCGGCCATCGATTCGTATTGGTCCTCGAAGGCGCGCACCCCATCAGCCGGATGGAGGTTCAACGTGACGAGGAGATGTTCCTCTTTCAACCATTTCAAGAAACCTTTCGGGTCCGGGAACAAGTTTCGGTTCCACGAGTATCCGGTCCAACCGCTCCCGTACTCCTCCGGTATGTCGGTGACGTGCCAGTCCATGTCGATGACGCTGACCGAAAATGGGATGTCCTCCGTCTTGAAGCGACGCATGAGCGCCTTGTATTCCGTCTCGTCGTAGCGCCAATATCGGCTCCACCAGTTCCCTAGCGCTTTTCTCGGCAGCAACGGGGTCGGACCGGTCAGCTGATAAAAATCTCGGAGCGCACGCCGATACTCGTGACCGTAACCGAAATAATACAAGTCATGGACGTCTTTACGGCGTGGCTCGACGAAGCGGTCGTCCGTCATGATGAATGATGTCGAATCGTCAATAACGGCGTAGCCTTGTTTTGAGACGATCCCTTCATCGAGTTCGACCGCGCCGTCGACATGGTCGAGCGTCCGGGCCGTCCCTTTGAGCGTCCGTTTTGGCCCGTTGAACGTGTAGCGACTGTAATACGTACTGAAGTTCCCTTTCACATCGACATAGAGTGTGTTTGGTGCGAACGGGCCTTTCGTATAGTACAAGTGGACGTGGTCGGTGATGATTTGCAGTTCGTGCTCGTCTTCGATGACCCGAAAATCTGGGACGTCGAAGTCGCGATTCCAGACGACTTGGGTCGGTCGGTCCTCAAAAACACCATCTGCCGCGTACTCCATACGAATCAATTGGCTCGTGAGCACGGTGAAGCGATAACAGCTTCCCTGCACGACGGCTCGTTCATCCGCTTTCGGTTTCATCTGCTTCGAATAGACGTGATCCTGTTCAAATAAGCGCATAGGTTCGAGCGTTGCCGCTCTTCGTCACTCCCTCTCTGTTTGTGCAAACGTTTACACCAAAAATGATACCAATGTCAGTTTCGACATACAATCTTCCTTCCCGATGTCTCTGTTTCGAAAACGACAGGATGTGGGTGCACAAAAAACCGTGACCCGGGTCGGCCACGGTTAATCGATTATTGTTTTAGCGTCGCCGCCATGCGAACACGCGTCCCGATTCGGCCTCGCACCGCCTCATTGACCTGATCGAGCGATGTGATGACGGCAAGGCGCCCTTCCCCCGTCTCCGCGAATTGGAGGGCGGCGCGAACTTTTGGCAACATGCTACCGGGCGCGAACTGCCCTTCCGCGATATACGTCTCGAGTTGTTGTTTCGTCGTCTCTTCGAGCGCCGTTTGGTCCGGCGTCCCAAAATGGACATAGACGTGATCCACCGCTGTCAAGATGAGGAGCATGTCGGCCTCGACGAGCTCGGCCAATTTTGCGGCGGCAAAGTCTTTATCGATGACGGCCTCGACACCGACATAACCGTCCGGTGTATCGATGACCGGAATGCCGCCCCCGCCAGAGGCGATGACGACGTGTCCGTTGTCGATGAGGTCACGAATGACGGCATGTTCGCAAATCGCAATCGGGAACGGGCTCGGGACGACACGACGATAACCGCGGCCAGCGTCCTCTTTAAACAGGAAGCCAGTCTCTCGCTCGAGTCGAATCGCTTCTTGCTCCGAATAAAACGGACCGATCGGCTTCGTCGGGTGACTGAAGGCGCTATCGTTCGGATCGACTTCGGCCCGTGTGACGAGTGGCGCGACCGACCGTTCGAGTCCATGTTTCCGGAGCGCTTTCGTCAGCGCGTTCTCAAACCAATACCCAATCATCCCTTGTGTCATCGCGCCACAGACGTCTAAGGGCATCGCCGGTGTCGCCTCGCTATCGGAAGCTGCTTGTTGCAACATCAAATTTCCGACTTGGGGCCCGTTGCCGTGCGTGATGATGACCTCGATTCCTTCTGCAATTAGACCCGCCAACGCGTCGGCGGTCGTCTCGACCGCGCGCATTTGGGCGTTCGCGGTCGCATCCTTCCCTTGTTGGATTGCATTGCCACCGAGCGCGATGACGACGCGTCGTTTCTTCATGTCCATTCCCCCGATCAAAAGACTGTGATGTTGCCTGAGACGATGCGGACGATCGCTAAAATGGCGAGGACGGTCAACATACCGGCGACAGTCCATTCTGTCTTCGTCAACGACTTGATCCCGTTCTCACGTTGCGCTTTCACGTAGAGCAACGTCCCTGGTGCGTAGAGGAGCGTCGTCAATAACAAGTAATCGACGCCTGCCGCATAGATGAGCCAAATCCCATAGATGGAAGCGACCGCCCCAATGACGAGATCGCGCGTCCGACGTTCACCGGCGTTGTAGCCGATGCCATTTTTTGCGACTTTCACTTGATAGAAGGCCGAGAACGCGTATGGAATCAAGATGGCGCTCGATGCGAGCGAGAAGGCGAAGTTATACGCTGCGTCCGAGAATAGAAACGTGAACAGGAACAGTTGAATTAAACCATTCGTGAGCCAAAGTGCGTTCGCCGGAGCGTTGTTTTTATTCTCTTTCGTGAACCAACGCGGGAAGACACCGTCTTTCCCTGCCACGTACGGAATCTCTGCCGCAAGGAGCGTCCAACCGAGCCACGCCCCGAGCACCGAGATGACGAGCCCACCGTTGATGAGCATCGCCCCCCAAGGACCGACTGCCGACTCGAGCAAGTACGCCATCGCCGGTTGCGTGGCGTTCGCCACGTTCTCTGGATTCAACAAACCGAGCGACATAATCGAGATGAGCAAGTAAATGATGAGCGTCCCGAGTAGACCGATGACAGTCGCCTTCCCGACGTCCGAGCGCTTCCGGGCCCGTCCTGACAAGACGACTGCCCCTTCGACACCGATAAAGACCCAGAGCGTGACGAGCATCGTCGAGACGACTTGATCGCGGATGCTACTCCATGAGAAGCCGCCCTGTCCCCAGAAGTCGAACGTGAAGTTGTCGAGATTGAAGAAGAATAACGTGATGGTGATGAAGGCAAAAATCGGAACGAGTTTCGCGATGGTCGTGATGATGTTGATCATCGACGCCTCGTGAATCCCACGCAAAATGAGGGAGTGGACGAGCCATAGCATGATGGACGCACCGATGATGGAGGCGATGTTTTGACCGCCTTCGAAGATTGGAAAGAAATAGCCGATCGAACTGAACAATAGTGTCGCGTACGCGACGTTTCCGAGCCAGGCGGAGAGCCAGTAGCCCCAAGCCGAGTTGAATCCGACGAACTGTCCGAAGCCAGCCCGCGCATAACTATACACCCCGCCGTCGAGGTCCGGTCGCCGCATCGTTAAGTTTTGGAAACTTAATCCGAGTGTGATGATCCCGATGCCGGTGATGACCCAGCCGATGAGAATCGCACCCGCGTTCGCACCTTGGGCCAAGTCGGCCGCCAAGTTGAACGCCCCGCCCCCGATCATCGAACCGACGACGAGTGCCGTCAGGGCCCCGAGCCCCAACCGTTTGTCTTTAGGACTAGGATTTGCGCCAGCTGAACCGCTTGAGTCATGATCTAATTTCGTAGACATTTAACTCATCCCTTTCGCTTCATTAAAGGGGACAAATCCCCCCCCTCTCCTCAACGTTCGAGCCATTCCGCTGTATCGACAAGCGTCGCCGCCATGACTGCTTTAATCGTGTGCATCCGATTCTCGGCCTCGTCAAACACGAACGAATGACGGCTCCGGAATACTTCATCGGTCACTTCCATCTCGGCCAAGCCGTACTCTTCATAAATGGCCCGGCCCACCTCTGTCTCTAAATCGTGGAACGCCGGGAGGCAGTGGAGGAACATGACATCTGCGTTCCCTGTCTTCTCGAGCATCTCCATGTTCACTTGATACGGTCGGAGCAGTTGAATCCGCTCTGCGAACTCGGCCTCTTCACCCATCGATACCCAGACGTCCGTATAGATGACGTCCGCGTTCGCGACCGCCTCGTCGACGCTTTCTGTGAGGGTGATGAGCGCGCCCGTCTCTTGTGCGACCGAGCGGGCGTAATCGACGACCTCGTCTGACGGCCAGAGTGATTTCGGGGCACAAATCCGGATATCCATTCCGACTTTTGCACCGCCGATCAACAACGTGTTACCCATGTTATTGCGCCCGTCCCCGACGTAAACGAACCGAATGCCGGCAAGGTCGCCTTTTTGCTCTTTCACCGTCAAGAAATCGGCTAAAATTTGCGTCGGGTGATACAAATCGGTCAACCCGTTCCAGACCGGGACGCCCGCGTCACGTGCGAGTCCTTCGACCGTCGCATGCGCGAAGCCTCGGAACTGGATGCCATCGAACATGCGACCGAGCACGATGGCCGTATCACGAACGGATTCTTTCTTACCAAACTGAATGTCCGACTTTCCGAGATATTCCGGATGCATGCCGAGGTCGACGGCTGCGACCGTGAATGCACACCGTGTCCGCGTCGACGGCTTTTCAAACAAGAGAGCCACATTCTTCCCTTCACAGACGCGATGTGGGATGCCTTGTTTCTTTTGTCGCTTGAACGCGGCCGACAAATCAATCAAGTAGTTCAGTTCGTCCGGAGAAAACGCATTGAGTGATAAAAAATGACGGCCTACCAAATCAACATTGTACGTTGTGGACATGTTCAGGTTCCTCCTCGTCAAATATCTTCACGAATAATCGGGCAACTCATGCAACGTGGGCCCCCACGGCCGCGTGACAACTCGCTTGACATGATTTCGATGACTTCGACACCTTCCGAACGCAAGAGCTCGTTCGAGACATAGTTTCGGTCGTACGTGACGACGACCCCTGGTGCGATGGCGAGCGTGTTCGATCCGTCGTTCCACTGCTCCCGTGCCGCCGCGATCGGATCGCCGCCGCCACACGGGATGAGAACGATGTCATCGAGATTGAGTGCGGCTTTTAGCACTTGTAACAAATCGCTATGTTGCGTGATATGAAGTTCTCCGTCTTGATTCAGTGACAGCTCGAAGATGTTCATCTTTCCTTCCGGTCCTTGGATGAACGGATGAATCGTGAACTTGTCGTGGTCGACCATCGTGAAGACGGTATCGAGGTGCATGAAGGCTCGCGATTTGGGGATTTCGATGGCAATCACTTTTTTAAACGTCCCGCCATGCTTGAGCAGATTAAGGGCGACCCGCTCGATGCCTTGCGCTGTCGTCCGCTCGGAAATCCCGATGGCGACGACTTCTTTAGACAAGACGAGTTCGTCCCCGCCTTCCATCGCGAACCGGTAGTCACGGTCTGACCAAATCGGGACGTCATGTTTGGCGAATCGTGGATGGTACTTCATGATATATTGCGTGAATAACGATTCGCGCCGCCGCGCCGGCTCTTTCATACGGTTGATTGATAAGCCATTGCCGATGGCCGCTGCCGGGTCGCGGGTGAAGTATAGGTTCGGCATCGGATCCAGGTAGAACGGATACGTGTCTTCAATCATCTCATGCAAGTGACGTCGTTTCTCCGGCTTGATTTCCGACTTGCGAATCCCAGCCATGACCGTCTCGATTAACTGTTCATTGTCATAGGCGAGCAAATATTCTTTCAACGTCTCATACGATCCGTTGATGTTCGACTTTGACTCGGACAAGATGTCGGCGACGAACCGTTCCCTTACGCCCGGAAGCGATAACGTCTCGGCCATCAATTTTTCTAAATACAGCACTTCGACGCCACGGTTTTGCAGGGCGCTCGCAAAGTAGTCATGTTCTTTTTGGATGACCGGCAAATGTGGGATGTCATCGAAGAGGAGTCGTTCTAAATATTCGGGGGTCAAATTTTCAAGTTCACGGCCCGGACGTTTCAGCAGCACCGTCCTGAGTTCACCGATTTCTGAATACACGTGGATTGGATGTTTGAGCGTAGTATCCCGTGAGGTCTGTTGATCCATCATCGTTATCATCTCGCTTCCTCCTAGTGTTTCGGGTGTGTTGCTACCCTTACATTATCAACTTACCCAATATCGCGACGGGTAAGTCCGACGGTGGGACCGTGGCGAATTCCACATCGAGATGAATGAACGATCGATAAAACTGAATGAAAAAAACAATTGTGAATCATTACACAAGTATACACAATCACTTACCTCTGTATAATCGCTGTATACATTGTGAAATAAATTCATTATTTTTTTTGTGTTCCTTTCCTGTATGATAGGGACGTACCTGAATCTACTACGGAAAAGGAAGTGAGTCGATGGCAATCGAACGTACAGAACATGCGCGTCACCAAGCTCAAGTGACCGCGCTCATTCAAAAGGGGGACCCGGTCGATTTCCGCGACTTGTTCCTTACCCTTCACCCTGGTGAACAGGCGGATTTATTTATCGAGCTCGAGCAGCCTGAGCGCCAGTTCGTCTATCGAGCACTCACACCGGAAGCGTTCACGGATTTATTTGAGAAGTTGGAACTCGAAGACCAGGAGCAATTCATCCAAGAGATGCCGCGGCCTTATGCGGTCCGTGTCTTGAACGACATGTTCTCGGACAATGCGGCTGACTTGATGAACGAATTGCCTGACGACTTTATGAACGAGTTGTTCGAACAGATGGACGAGACCGAGGCCACAGAAGTCAAAGACTTGATGCGCTATCCGGACGACACGGCCGGAGCCGTCATGACGACGGAGTTCGTCGTCTTAAAGGCAGATAAGACCGTCGGCGAAACACTCGAAGAGCTACGTGACCTCGGACCGGACGCCGAAACGATTTATTATTTGTACGTGATCGATGCATCCGGTCGCCTCGTCGGTGTCGTCTCGCTCCGCGATTTGATCGTGTCACGGCTCGATGCTCGGATCGCCGATATTATGGGACGACGTGTCGTCTCTGCGAACGTGCTCACCGACCAAGAAGACTTGGCCCGGACCGTGCAAAAGTACGACTTGCTTGCCCTTCCCGTCGTCGACGATGAAGAGAAACTACTCGGAATCATCACGGTCGATGATGTCATGGACGTGATCGAGCGCGAGACGACCGAAGACTTTGAAGAACTATCTGCGACGAAAGGTTCATCTGACATCAACATGGGACCGGTCGAGGCGGCCAAAAAACGCGCGCCTTGGATTATCAGCCTGATGTTCCTTGGTATGATCACCGCCTCGACGATTGGCGGATTTGAAGAAACGCTTGAGACAATCGTGCTCCTCGCCGTCTTCATGCCACTCGTCATGGGCTCAGCTGGAAACGCCGCGACCCAATCACTCGTCGTCGCCGTCCGCTCGATTGCACTCGGCACGATCAATCGAAAGAACGTCATGAAGATGGTGCGACGCGAGTTCGGGACCGGGGTCATCCTCGGGGTCGTCTGCATGATTGTCATCTTCGGTGTCATCACGTTCCTATATGACAACGCCTTAATTGGTATCATTGTCGGGATTTCCATTTTCGCGGCACTGAGCGTGGCGACGATTGTCGGGACGCTCATCCCACTTCTCATTAATCGATTAAAACTTGACCCGGCTGTCGCTTCGGGGCCGTTCATCACGACGCTGATGGACAATCTTGGGTTAATCATTTACTTCACCGTCGCTACATCCATGCTTCAATTTCTTTAAGCCATGTGTCCTCGTACACATGGCTTTTTTTGTTACGTTTTGTTTACAGACGAGAAAACGGGAAATGATTACCTACTTTTAATGGGTATTACATGAAGATACTTATAAATAAGAAGAAACCGAAGGAGGTCTCTCGTATGACCATTCAGCAAGTCGCTTACATATTGATTACTGGTGCCATCTTTATGGGACTCGTGGCGTACGTGTCGTATCGCATGACGCGTGGCAAAGTCGACAGCGCCGATGACTATTTCCTTGCGGGTCGTGGGTTGACCAGCCTGTTCATCGCCGGTTCGTTATTACTGACAAATCTTTCCGCCGAACAATTAATCGGTTTGAACGGTCAGTCGTTCGCCGGCAATATGTCCGCCATGGCGTGGGAAGTCACAGCCGGGATCGCCGCCATTATTATGGCGCTCTTTTTACTACCGCGCTTCCTCGGAATCGGCATTTCGACCATCCCTGAATTTTTGAGCCAACGGTATGACGAGGACGTCCGCCGTCTGACGGTTCTTTTGTTCTTGTTCGGTTATATGTGCGTCACCATTCCGTCAATGCTCTATTCCGGCGGCCTTGCCGTCTTACAGCTATTCGATGTGCCGGAACTACTCGGCGTCAGTTTCGAACAGGCGCTCTGGATGGTCATCTGGTTCATCGGGATTATCGGAGCCATCTACGCAATCTTCGGCGGACTACGTGCCGTGGCTGTATCGGATACGTTGAACGGGATTGGACTCATCATCATCGGATTCCTCGTCCCGACACTCGGTTTCATCGCACTCGGCGATGGCAATCTTGTCGATGGAATGAAGACAATCGCGACGTCGAATCCGGAAAAATTGAATGCTATCGGTTCGAGTAACGACTCGGTTCCGTTCTTGTCTATCTTTACCGGCATGATCTTCGCCAACTTGTTTTATTGGGCGCTTAATCAATACGTCATTCAACGTGCGCTCGGCGCCAAGAACTTGGCCGAGGGACAAAAAGGGGTCTTGTTCACCGGTTACTTGAAATTGCTCGTTCCGATTTTCATGTTACTTCCAGGGATTATCGCGTTTCACTTGTACGGTTCAAACGTCGACAAGGCCGACCTCGCCTATCCGAGTTTGATTGCCGACTTGTTACCGATGTGGCTGATGGGCTTCTTCCTTGCTGTCTTGCTCGGGGCCGTGTTCAGTTCGTTTAACTCCTTGTTAAACAGTATCGCCACGTTGTTCGTGCTCGATATTTATAAACCGAAGTTTAAACCAAACGCATCAGACAAAGATTTGATTCGCGTCAGTAAATGGTTTGGGACGTTCGTCGCCCTCATCTCGTTCTTCGTCGCCCCGAACTTGATGTATGCACCAGACGGGCTTTGGGACTTGATTCGTCGCTTCACCGGCTTCTTCAACATCCCGATTCTCGTCATTGTCTTGATTGGGATGCTCGTGAAGCGTGTCCCGCCGATTGCCGCGAAAATTGTTATCGTGTTCCATGTCATCACGTACTATTTTTTTGTCTGGGGGACCGAGCAGTGGTTTGGCTTTGACCTTGGGATTAACTTTATTCATATTTATGGCATCTTGTTCGTCATCGAGACATCGATTATGCTCCTGTTCGCGAAAGTTCGTCCGATGACGACGGCGAATCCGATTCGCATCGAACTCGGTCGTGTCAAGCCGTGGCGTCACGCCATCTCGACGTCAATTCTTCTTGTCGCATCGATGATTTTTGTCTACTTCGTCTTCTCACCGATTGGACTCGCCTACGCGGACGGAATCGTCTCAGGCTGGTTCTTCCCGGCAACGCTTGGGTTGTTCACCGTGACGGCCGGGCTCGTCTTTGTCTCGTATCGCTACTGGCTCCCGCGCTATGAAGCGTATTTGAACAACCTTGGGACGAGTGAAGAGACTGAAGAAGAAGCAAGCGGTAGTTAACA
This sequence comes from Exiguobacterium sp. s150, assembly GCF_018618435.1. Classification (NCBI taxonomy): domain Bacteria; kingdom Bacillati; phylum Bacillota; class Bacilli; order Caryophanales; genus Exiguobacterium; species Exiguobacterium sp. s150. The sequence goes on from NZ_JACSMC010000011.1 coordinate 53,503, forward strand.
ACAACCTCACCGATCCATTAACGGATCGGTGAGGTTGTTTTGTTTCATACGGCGTTTTCGTTCATACATGGCTTGGTCCGCCTCATCGTATAAGGCGACGAAATCGGTATGGTCCTCTGTAAAAGAAGAACCAATCGCAGCCGATATACCCGCTTCTTTAAATGCGAAATGAATCGCCGTAACAAGTTCCGACAACTCCTGGTCCGAACCGGTCATCAATACGACGAACTCGTCTCCACCGAGCCGGTACACTTTTGGACTTTTTCGTGTCAACACGTGTGCCGCTCGTTGGAGCAACATATCGCCAGCGGAGTGCCCGTACGTATCATTCACCTGCTTTAAATCGTTTAAATCGATTACAATGACGCCGCATGTGGAAGCAATCGGTAAGCGATCGACGGTCTCTTCGAACGCCCGTCGATTCCACACACCGGTTAGACTATCATGCCGACTCTCATACACAAGCGCTTCTCGTTCCGTGACGGCCGCCTCGACATTCCGGATGACACCTTGCACAGCGACGAGTTCCTCGCCTTCATAGATTGGTGTCGCATACTCCTCAAACCATAAATAACGGCCATCATTCGTTTGCCACCGCTGCAAAATCGGTTCTTCATAGTTAACCTGCCCTGTCACTTTCTGGACAAGTAGCTCATAATCATCTGGATGAATGCGATGAAAACAGTCATTCGGGTCGTCATAGTTTTTCGCAACCGTCCCTTCTCCTAGATAGTCATCAAGTGACGGACTGATATAACGAAACCGAAAGACCGGTTTTACGTCAAAGACGTAAATGACATCTTTCATTTGGTCGGTGAATCGGGTCATCGGTTCATCCGCCTGATTCACTTGACGACGGATTTTATAGACAATGAATGCTACACTTAACCCGATAAGGATCCCTAAAATAAACTCGACCACGACGTACACCCCTGTCTTAAAAAATCTTCATCTATCGTATCATGGAGCACGCCTATGCCTCTTGCGTCCTCCGTTATTTAGGGGAATGATTTTTTTAGATCTTGTCATCAATGTGCCACGTCAGTTCATTTGGAGGTTTCTATAGTGAGCTACTTTATTCGTCCCTACACTGAGAAGGACTTTGAACAAATCCAAACATTAAACGAGACAGGAGGCTGGACACAGCTCGTCGTACGTTCGGATGAGACGAGGCAGGCTTGGGACCATTCAAACGTGGCCTATGTCATCGAGGTCGACGGATTAATCGTCGCGTATGTCCGGGGGATGACCGACACGGCCGTGAGCCTGTACATCTGTGAACTGCTTGTCGCCGCCTCACATCGTCGACTCGGACTCGGGGAGCAACTTTTGACGTACGTGCATTCACGCTATCCGACGACACGCCTCGAGATGCTTGCGAGCGCCTCATCGCAGACGTACTATGAGAAATTGAACTTCCGTCCGTTTTACGGTTATCGTAAAACGATACATGAATAGGAGGAAAAATGATGAAACTTGCCATAGTCACCGGTGCCTCACGCGGCCTCGGCCGCGCCATTGCCGAAGAACTATCGAAACGGGATTACGAGGTCGTCAACTTCTCACGCACGCAAGGCGATGCCCCGTTCCGCCATGTGAGCGTCGACCTCTCCGATTCTGTGAGTCTACTCCACGCGCTCGAACAAATGCGTCCGCTCATCGAACGCGCCGATTCGCTCCTCGTCGTTCAAAACGCGGCGCTGATTGACCCGATTCATCAGGTCGGACAGTTAGACTCCAACCAATTGATGTCACACGTCCAAGCGAATTTGCTCGCACCGATGCTCCTCGCCAACCATGTGCTCCGTTATACGTTACCGGTCTCGTTCATTCACGTGACGTCGGGCGCCGCCAAACGGCCGATTTCTGGTTGGAGCGCGTATTGCGCGACGAAAGCCGGTCTCGATCACTTCACGGAGACACTCGCCCTCGAGCTGACCGACACGCACCACCGGGCCGCCTTGTTCAATCCGGGCGTGATGGACACATCGATGCAAGCGACGATTCGAGCCTCGTCAAAAGACGCTTTCCAAGATGTCGAACAGTTTCAGGCATACGTCGCGGAAGGCCGGCTCCGTTCTCCGGAAACCGTGGCCCGTGTCTTGATCGAGTATATGATTGATACGCCGTTTGAGAACGGGAAGACGTATTCGATTTACGACCTCGTCTAATTTTTAACCCGGGTCAAAATTCACCCACCCCTTCTGTTCTTAAGCGTCTACACTGAAGTCAGACAAAAGCAGAAAGGATGATGGTGTCATGAAGACGATTGCAGGAGGGTTATTGTTTTTCGGCTTATTCAGCCTTGTTCTCTCGTCCACGATGATTGGCGACACAGCTATCGTCGGCGCGTTGGTGAGCGGCGTGTCCATCCTCTCGAGCGTCGGACTATGGTTCGGTGCGACGGAAGTCGTGCGCATGCGCTCGGACGTCCGCTCCATGAAAAAAACGTCTTTCCCTACTGAATGAGGGAAAGACGTTTCAGGCTGTAGACAAATTACTTGTCTGCAGCTTTTTTGTTTAAAGCCATGATCTAAGCAAACTATAGAACCGCTTGAAATAGCGATTTTCTGCGATGGCGCTATTGAAGAAAACGACAAAGTCATGTTTCAGTTCAACTGAAACATGACTTTGTCTACACTCTGAAACGTCTTTCCCTACTGAATGAGGGAAAGACGTTTTCGATTCAATCTTCGTCTTCGTCATCGATGAAATCGTCGAAGTCGTATTCTTCAAAATCTTCTTCATCAATAAAAATATCACGGTCATTGACGACGTGAATCGGACCGTTGGCCACGTCGATTCGAATCGTCCATGCCCATGGAATGCGCAATCGGCTATATACGCCCGTCCAGAATTCCATCGATTCTTGTTCATATCGTTCGAATTCTGTGAGTAACTCTTTGAACGTCACGCCGGATAACTGAAAGTTTGAGTCTTGGATGCGTTGAAGCGCGTGATGCTTCGCTTCAAGCTCCGCCGCTCGGACCATCTCTTCGGCAGTCGCCATCTCGAGAATCGTACCATCGGGCGGTAGAATGTCGTATACGTTAAATAGTTCGCCTTCTACTTCTTCGTCAAACTCGTAGTCATCGTGCCGCATGCTACATTCCTCCTCACTCTAGTTGAATCTATTCCATTATACCATTCCACTCCACGTGAGAACGAAACATTTGTGTATATATTTTCTACGAACGGGAATCATAGTAGAGGATGAAACCTTACGATTCGAAAGGGGAAATGACGATGCATGACACGTTTCAAGCGCTCGTTTTAAACAGAGAAGAAAACCGGCTTCATGCCGAAGTGACCGAAGTGAAACGCGACGCACTACCGCGAGAAGAAGATGGGAACGTACTAGTCGAAGTCCATTACTCCGCGCTCAACTATAAAGATGCGCTCGGACTGACCGGAGCGGGGGCGATCATTAACGAGTTCCCGTTCATCCCGGGCTGTGAGTTCGTCGGAAAAGTCATCGAATCCGACCATCTCGATTTCAAAGCCGGCGACGAGGTCATCGCGACCGGTTTCGGTATCGGTGAACGACATTTCGGCGGTTTCAGCCAAGTTGCACAAGTTCCCGGAAATTGGTTGGTCAAACTGCCTAAAGGTATGGAAATGCGCGACGCCATCGCAATCGGGACACCTGGACTGACAGCGATGCTTTCAATCGATGCGCTCGAGTCCGCCGGCGTTCGACCAGGAGAAGAAGTACTCGTAACAGGTGCGACTGGAGGAGTTGGCAGTTTTTCAATCGTTTTACTTCATAAACTCGGCTATCACGTCATCGCATCGACAGGAAAAACAGACTCTCCCTACTTGTATGAACTTGGCGTCGACACGGTCATCGACCGGCATGAGCTCGAAGGACCGACGCGTCCTCTCGCTCGACAACGTTTCGATGCGGCGATCGATTCGATTGGTGGCAACACACTTGCAAATATTTTGAGTCAAGTCCGTTATGAAGGGGCAGTCGCAGCGTGTGGGCTTGTCGGCGGTTCCGATCTTCCGACCACTGTTTATCCGTTCATTTTACGAGGCGTCAAATTAATCGGTATTGATTCCGTCATGCAACCCATCGCACGACGTTTGAAGGCGTGGGAACGATTGAATGAACTACTCGATTCGAACGTCCTCAACCATATGATTCACGAGATCCCGCTTCATGACGTCCCTCGCCAAGCCGAGGCTATGATGCGCGGTGAACTGAGCGGCCGGACCGTTGTCCGCATCCATACCTAATCCAAACAGGGCTGAATCGATGGATTCAGCCCTGTTTCTGTATGCTTCAAGGAAAGGTTATAATGTGAAGCCGTTCGGCGCGTCTTTGACGACGACGATCACTTTCCCTTGGTCCAACTTCTTCTCAAGGCTATCCGCCTCGGTCGCTGAGAAACCAAGTTCCTCGAACTGGGCACGTAACTCGTCCCCTTTTTTACGGAACAAGTTTTTCGCTGCCGTTCCGAGACCGACGTCCGATGCCGATACCGTATTCGCGTCCGCATTGTCGGCGACTCGATCGGTCCGGTCATCGTCATGGGTGATGACGTAAATGTGCGACTCGTCGACCCCTTTTGCTTTCATCGATTGAATGGCGGTGACGACTTCTTCATCATTTGTGAACTCTTTGTACAAAACTGACATGTCTATTCTCCTCCTTCAATTGCGTTACAGTTAAAGGTATTTCCTGTTTTCATCGTTTCTACACATTAAAAAACGATGACAAGCGTCATCGTTTCGTCAAACGGCCGGTTCTTGGCCCTTCAATTTTTTCAGTTCATCCAACAAAATGTCAGATTCGTTGAACGGAATCGATTGCTTCCCGACACGTTCGATGTGGTCATGGCCTTTCCCGACGACGACGACTCGTTTGCCGTCGAGTCCTTGTAGCGCCGCATGTTTAAGGGCGTCTAACCGATTCTCAAACGTCACATGCGGTGTGTCCGCATCAATCCCCTCGAGCAAGCCATCGATAATCTGCGTAGGATTTTCTGAACGCACGTCGTGAACGGTCACAATCAAGCGGTCGGCGTAACGGCTCGCAACCCGACCCATCTCGGCCCGTTTCGTCGAGTCGCGATCGCCGGCCGCACTCAAGACGACGACCAATTCGCAATCGTCAGCTTGAAGCGTCGACAGACACTTTTCTAGCCCGTCCGGTGTATGTGCATAATCGATATAAATCTCTGCGTCCTCCGTGTCGAGACGCTCGAGACGACCTTTCGGAAGCGTGAGCCCCGGCACGTTGGCAATGATGGAACGGAGCATCAATTCAGACGTCGAGACGAGCCCGATCGCAGCAGCCAAGTTTGCCGCATTGAACGCTCCCATGAACTGAACGGGTACTTCAATCGTCATCGCGTTCACTTTGACACGCACCGTGTCATCGAGCCAAATGACTTGGATGTCGGCCGGTACGTTCGTGTGCGTACTGTACATGACGCGGCGTCTCGTTGGAGCGAACGACGCCATAATCGCACTCGCCTCGTCTTCCGCATTTAAGATGATCGCGTCACCGTTCGTCTGTTCGACTTGCTCGAACAAACGGGCTTTCGCTCGCGCGTATTCATCCATCGAACGATGGTAATCAAGGTGATCGTGCGTCAGGTTCGTGAACGCGGCCGCATGGAAGTGGACCCCTTCGACGCGCCCTTCCATCATCGCATGTGAGGATACTTCGACGACACAGTCGGTCACCCCGGCATCTGCCATCTCGGCCAAGAGCCGGTGCAAGACGACGGCTTCCGGTGTCGTATTCGGTGTTTCTAGCGTTTGGTCTTTATAGCGAGCCCCAATCGTGCTGACGATGCCGATCGGTCGTCCCGATAATCGAAACAAATCGTATGTGAGTGTCGCTGTTGTCGTCTTCCCGTTCGTTCCCGTCACGCCATAAATGCGCATCCGGTGCGACGGATGATCGTAAAACGCGCTCGCCACGATGCCGGCGGTCCTTTTCGTGTCAGCAACGACAATGTTTGGTACATCAAGTTCAAGCGGATATTCCGAGATGATGGCGCTCGCCCCTTTTGAGACGGCATCTTCAGCGAATTCATGACCATCCACCGTATAGCCGCGGATGCAAATAAATAAATTCCCTGGACTGACCTTCCTGGAATCCGTTTCAATTCCGGTCACCCATGGATCACATTCGATGTCATCCATCTCATTTCCTAGAATGGCGGATAAACGTTTCGTCCTCATGCTGTGTACTTCCTTTCTCATGGGTGTCACTAGGTTCGTAAACCTTATCGTCATGGTACTCGATTTTAGGCGTAATGGAGATGACAAATATATTACTTCCCTTTTTCATATGAAAACATACGTCAAACTAAAAAAATCCTAGCCCATGACGGGACTAGGAGGTTAATTCGCTATCGGTAAACTGAAGTCCTTGTTTGACGAGCGCACGCTCTAACACTTGTAGTACTTTCGGGCCGATACCATGCATCGCGGCGATTTCCGTCTTCGAATACGTCGCGAGTTGTTCGAGCGTGTCAATGTAAGCGGCAGCGAGCGCCCGTTCTGCCGGCGCTGGACATTTTGGGAGCGGTGTCATCCGATTTCCTCCTCTTTTCCATAAGCGCGTTCAATAATCGGGAGACAGGCGAGGACGCGTTCAACGTAAAACGTTCGACGGGCCCGTTTCCGTACATCCCAAGCAATGATTCGCTCGCCTTGTAACCTCAACAATTTGACTCGGCGCTTTGAAATCACCCCATGTCGATCGACATACATCAATTCTACCAATCGACCTAAACGCATATCACGTAACAACTCATCCTTCATCTGTTCTCCCTCCTTTACTTCTATTATACCGAACAAAAGTTCGTATTTCTAGTTTTAGGTGTGCACTTTGATGTTTTCGAGTATGCTGGGAATAACAGTTTTATACGAAAGGAGCGTTGTCGATGACGACGTATGTTATGCTCGCGCTCTTGGCGCTCGTCTTATTCATCTCTATGACGTTTGCGGCCAAGGCGTTACCGAATTTAAAAAATGTGTTATATAATCGCGGCAGCCTTTTCGGGGCGGACAGTGAGACCGTCACGTGCCCGAACTGCAAGAAAACGTTCAAGCGTTCCGGTAGCAACACCCAGACGTGTCCACACTGCTACCGTTCATTTTGAACCGATACCCGATCGCATCGAGCGTTCGGGTTTTTGAATGTGCTCAAATCGAGTTGTTATCGTTTACAGTCGATTCGAGACAGGGAATAGGTCCATTATTGCTATGTCCATTTCCAGGCCATGATGTGCCTTCAAAGGAGTTCACGATGTCATTCTTATCCGACCACGAATTGTTTGAACGAATCATTCAACGAGATACCTCTGCGTTCGAGCTCCTCTACGACCGATATGAGCGGGTTCTCTACTTAACCGCACTCCGTTTGACGAACCGGGCCGAATTGGCCGAAGCCGCATTGCTCGAGGTGTTGACCGACCTGTGGCGCGCCCCTCAAACATTTGATATTCAAACCACGTCGCTCCGACTCAGGCTGTTTGCTCGGGCCGAGACGGCTGCTCGCCAGTTGCTACAGAGCGCATGATCGTCAATCGAACTCACGTGTTAACACTTCTAAAATCCCGGCCGCATAAGATTTTTCCGTAACGCGTTGATGGGCTCGCTTCGCCTGCTCAGTCCCATTCCCGAGGACGTATCCGTTGCCGACCCGCTTCAACATCCCGAGATCGTTGCCGCTGTCCCCGAACGCGTAGGCGTCTTCGGCGCGAAACGAGAACCGTTCACATACATACTCGACCGCTGCCGTCTTTCCGGCACCTTCCGGGATGAAATCAATATCGAATGCCCCTTCTGGGTCTCCCGCGAGCGGGTTGCACCGGCTGATGTTTACCGCGATACCGGCCGTCTTTGCTTCGTCCCGAATTCGCTCGAGCGCGTCTTCCTCATGACCATGATAGTAATAGTTGTGCATCCAGTCGTTCAGGCCGACACTCGCTTGCGCTTCGAGTACGATCGTTTCGGATCGGACCGATTCAACGACATGTTGGACGCGTTCCAAGAAATCAGTCGGAAATAGCTGTCCAAATGCGGAATCTAGTTCGAGCGCCCCCTCATCCGTGACGTGATACAGCTCCGTCCCGAGGCTTGAAGCGATACGATGCGGCCAATAGCGCATCGAGGCTCGCATCGTCTTTTCAGCCAAGTCGGCGAACGAACTGCCGGTGACCCACATCGTCGAGAACCGTTCCGCGTGTTGTTCTAAAAAATCTTCGAGCCGACGGACGTCGGCTAATTGTTCTTCCGTGCACGCATGGGGGAAGTACGTCTCGTCAAAATCGAAACAGACGAGCGTCCGCCCTTCTCCGGTAAATCGTCTCATTCGTAATCCTCCTCCTTGTGTCGCCATACCCCATCTCGTATAGTAAAAGTACGAAAGGAATGAGCGACGTGAAAAATTGGGTAAGTCGTTACTACTGTCAGTATAGCGGAATCATGATCGGGTTCGGGCTCGTCTTCGCCTTTTTGCTCGGAATCCGGACCGCCTCATTTTGGCAACAATGGCTTTCGAACGGGCCCGCGCTCGCAGCGGGTCTCGGCACGGCATGTTTATTCAGCTTGTTCGCCTATATGCTTCTCAGCCACATCCAAGCGTCTCTGTACAAGCATCTAGGTGAGGCTACGACGTGTTCCCGTTGAACGCGTCGGTTACATAACGAACTGTTCACGAATTTGTCACCCGAAAAAGACATCCATTTCACCGTTTGATCCGTTAGATAACTACAAGGGACATCCCTTCTATAAAGGAGAACGCGATGACTGATTACGAACTATATGAGCGTGTCAGGCAAAAAGACAAACAAGCGCTCGAAACGTTATATGATCGTTACGAACGGATCCTGTATGCGTTCCTGATGCAATTGACACAGGACCGCGACCTCGCCGAGGAAGCGATGCAAGAAGTGTTCATCAAGCTGTGGCGCGGCGTCGGTGTCTATGACGAGACCAAAGGCCAGTTCCGTTCTTGGCTTTTCACGATGGGACGAAACGTCGCCATCGACTTGATTCGAAGACGAAAGCCGGACCTCCAGCTCGACGAATCTTACGCCGAGACGATTCCTTCGACCGAACGTTCGGTCGAGCGTGAGGTCGAGTGGCAAGAAGAACGGACGCAAATCGAGACGGCGATGGCCGAACTTCCGGCCGAGCAACAGCAAGTCGTCCGCCTCATGTATTTCCAAGGACTTAGCCAGCAAAAGATTGCGGATGCGTGCGGTATCCCGCTCGGCACCGTGAAAGGAAGGATTCGGTTGGCGTTGAAGCAGTTACGAAGACGATTATCCCCAGATTTAATCGATAAGGAGGTGGAACGATGAACGCTTGTGACCAATTGATTGATTACTTTAACCGACATTTGACAGAAGATGAACGAATCCGGTTCGAGGCACACCTCGCGACTTGTGAGACGTGCCAACAAGAACTCGAACAACTCGAGGCTCTCGTCGGCGGCGTCGCGTTCCTCTCCGAACCAGCAGAGCCGCCAAGCGGGATGAAGGCTCGAATCTTAAATCACGTCTTCGCCGAAGACGAGACATCGAAAGCGGTCGAACCGAAGACAGACAAACCGGCACCGGTAACGCCGTTCACCGCACCGAAAGAAAGGCGGAAAGCACCGTGGGGCGCGTTCGCCCTCGCCGCTGCCTTACTGTTATCGCTAATCGGGAACGGGTACTTGTTGCTCAATCAGACCGAACCGAGCGGAATCGCCTTGACCGAGACCGTCCCACTCGACGGGGAAGCCGACGGTGTGGCCTATCTCGCCGAACAAGACGGGACGCGACAGCTGATCGTTCAAACGAACGGGCTCACTCCGCTCGAGGCGAACGAAGTGTACCAAGTATGGCTCATAAAAGACGACTCCCCGATTCCGACCGGAGCGTTCGTCACCGATGACAAAGGCAACGGCACCGTCATCTATACGCTTGATGCGACGGAGGCCGAGATGGATTGGGACACGGTCGCCGTGACGAAAGAACCGGAGCGCGGCAACACGACGCCTGAAGGAGAGATTGTCTTACTCGCGAGCCTCTAATGTACAGACCGGGGACAAAAACGCATCAGGCGTGGATGTCTTTCGGTCTGTTTTTTCGTTATGATGAGACAAAGGAGTGATTGGATGCGAAAACCGAAAATCGGGGTCGTCGGTCTCGGCGGCATCGCCAAAAAAGCATACTTGCCGATTTTAACGAACAGCACAAGCTTTGAACTGATCGGCGCGTTCTCACCGACCGTCGCGAAGCGGGAGGCGATTTGCCGGGCTTATCGGATGGAGTCGTTCGCGGGACTGCCCGAACTCGCAACGTCCGTCGATGCGGCGTTCGTCCACAGTTCGACCGAGACACATTATGACGTCGTCTCTTATTTACTCGCCCGTGGCGTCGATGTATACGTCGATAAACCGCTCGCCGCGACGATGGACCAAGCCGAGCGACTCGTCGAGCTGGCCGAACGAAACAATCGCAAACTGATGGTCGGGTTCAATCGTCGTTTCGCCCCGATGTATCAGCAAGTCCGGGATGCAGGGCCGTTCGATTTGCTCGACTTTGTCAAACATCGGGGAAACGGCATTGGACGCGACTATACGTTCACGCTACTCGATGATTATTTGCACGTCGTCGACACGCTTCGATACTTCTCGACAGGTGACCTGCGCCTCGTGACGGGACACATCGAGACGACCGAAGCGAACGAACTGCACATGGCGCGACACGTCTGGCGAGACGACCACGGCCTACATACGACGGCGATGCATCGACACGCTGGAGCAAACCATGAAGGATTGAGCGCTGTCGCCGCAAACGCCCGGTTCACCGTCGACGAGATGGTCACGTTGAACCGCTTCACGAACGGGACCCAGACGACCGAGACGTTCGGGTCGTGGGACACGCTCCTCACCCAGCGCGGCTTCCAAGGCGCCATCGACCACTTCATCGAGGCGTTGTCCGAGGATACCCCTATTTTGACCGACGGCCGCGAAGCGCTTCTGACGCAACAGCTCGTCACCGACCTATTCAAACGCTGAATCCATGACAAACGGGACCTGTCGGCCAGGTCCCGTTTGTCATTGGATGTGTCGTTTATCCGGTTCAATTTGGCTAATGGCGCGTTTTTGTCGACGCTCGACGAGAGTCGACCACGTCACGGCCGTCACGATACAGGCGGCGCCGATGAAGAAATTGCGATCGAGTTGTTCATTCAAGACGAGCCAGCCGAGATAGCCGCCGACGAGCGGTTGAAAGAAGAAAAAGAGCGAACCGACGCTTGCGTCCATGAGTTCGATCCCTTTGTTCCAAAAGAAGAACGCCCCGGCCGTCGAGACGATCCCGACATAGAGCACACTGAGCCAAAGAGCCCCCGTCATCGTCGGCAACCCATGATCGATGACTTCCATGCCCATGAGCGGCGTCATCAACACGAACGCGATGCCAATCGCAAACGTCGTAATCGTCAGAGACGACAGTGTCGCCGACGCGATTTTGACGTAGATTGACATGAGCGCCCACGTGATGGCCGCCCCGACCAAAATCAAGCTACCGATAAAATACGTCCCCTCGACGTGCCAGCCGACGACGATAATGACCCCGACTGTCGCCAAGAGGAGCGATCCGACTTTCACCGGTGTCAACTTCTCTTTCAAAATCACACGGGCAAACAGCACCATGAACGCGGGCGTCGCAGCCGTGACGAGCGATCCCGTATGCGCGTCCGACAGTTTCGTCCCGATGAACTGAAACGAAATCGAGGCGACATAGCCGATGACTCCGACGAGCGCGATCCACTTCCAATCACCACGCCCGATCCGTTCTCTTCCGAACAGCCACCACGCGCACATCAACACGATGAAGGCCACGAAGTAGCGCATCCAAATGAGCGTGAACGGCTCGATAAAGCCGAGCGCATATTTACTGACGACGTACATGCCCCCCCAAATACTTGCGGCGAGTGTCAAACTGATGGCACCGAGCCACTCTTTACGCATCGTGTCCCTCCTCTCCTGATGCCTAAACAATACGACACCGCTTGATCATATTCCTGTTTTCTAGTTGTCCGATATGAAGAAATCGCTTACACTGAGGATAACGATGATTGAAGGGAGGGAGAAAGGTGAACTTTGTCGGACGTACGCATTGGTCAACAGAACATTTGTACATTTTGCGTGCGATTTTTCACGATGTCGCGTAATCACAGGACCCGTCTGTCCTTTTTTAGACATTGTTGAAATACGACAAAGCGCCTCTCCCTCTTGCCGAGCGCTTCTTTGCGCTCGGCTTTTTTGATAGGCCTCTACTTTAGGAGGAACGATTTATGTTAATCAAATTACAAAACATCCAAAAGCAATACGGCGGCCATGCCGTCTTAATCGATGCCAATCTTCATGTGAACGCCGGCGAACGAATCGGGCTCGTCGGACGGAACGGGAGCGGCAAGACGACACTTCTGCGTCTGATCGTCGGTGCTGATTCGCCAGACGAAGGAACGATTTACCGGAAACAGCGGTTGATGATTGGCTATTTGGCCCAAATCCCGTCCCATCCCGACAAGACCGGTCGAGACGTGCTCTATACCGCATTCGCCGAATTGACGCGACTCGGCGACGAGATGCGACAGCTTGAAGCAAATATGGCTTCAAGTGACGACATCGACGTGCTACTCGAGACGTACGGCGCCTTGCAGACCCGTTTCGAGAACAACGGCGGCTACCTCATCGAGTCGAAAGTGAACGCGATGATCGACGGGTTGCGCCTGACCCGCTTCGTCGACCGGCCGTTCGACACGCTTAGCGGCGGCGAACGGACCAAGGTCGGCCTCGCCTTGACATTGCTTCAAGAACCGGACCTACTCATCTTGGACGAGCCGACGAATCATCTCGACCTCGAGGCGATGGCTTGGCTTGAGACGTTTCTTTCAGACAGTCCGTCCACGCTCCTTCTCGTCTCGCACGACCGCGTGTTTTTGGATGCGGTCGCCACGCGCATCGTCGAGTGTGAGGACGGGGAATTGATGAGTTTTGACGGCAATTACAGCGCGTTCGTCGCCCAAAAAGAGAAACGACTGCTCGACCAATTCCACGCCTACACGGAGCAACAGAAGAAAATCAAGAAAATGAAAGAGACGATTCGTCAGCTTCGGCAGTGGGCGAACGAAGGACACCCCCCGAACGAGAAGTTTTACCGTCGGGCCAAGTCGATGGAGAAAGCGCTCGCCCGAATCGAGACGATCAAACGGCCACAACTCGAATCCATTCAGCCTGACATCCAGTTCATGGCGCATGGCCGGACCGGACGCGACGTCTTCGAGGCGACCGATGTGACGGTCCGTTTCGACCAGACCGTCTTCGAGCACGTCTCGTTCTACGCGGGCCATGGTGAACGCATCGCCATCGTCGGCCCGAACGGGAGCGGCAAGTCCACGCTCTTGAACGTGTTGCTCGGCCACATCGAACCGACCTCAGGCGAAGTGCGGCGAGCGGAACGCGCGAAAATCGGTTATTTATCCCAGCACGTCGATTTTGATCACTCGCATCGGCTCATCGAGGCGTTTCGCGACCGGATTCCCGTCGACGAAGGCAAAGCACGACAACTGCTCGCCCAATTTCTTTTCTACGGTGCGAGCGTGTTCAAACCGGTCAAGGATTTGAGCGGCGGCGAGAGGATGCGGCTCATGCTCGCCATCTTGATGCATGAAGAGATGAACGTGCTCGTCCTCGACGAACCGACGAACCATTTGGATATCGAAGCACGTGAGGCACTCGAAGAGGCGCTCGACCGTTTTAACGGGACACTCGTCGCCGTATCGCATGACCGCTACTTCTTGAATAAACTATTCCCAATCACGTACTGGCTCGACGGGACGACGTCACGTTTCCCGGGAAACGTGACGTACGCGCTCGAGAAGCGACGCGAGGCAATCTTGACGGTGACTCCGATGCCAAAACCAAAAGCACCTCCGAAGCAAAAAGTAGCGACACCTTCAAAAGACGTCTCGCGCGGAGAAGCGCGTTTGGCCGAGCTCGAGGCGCTTCATCAGTCGCTCGTTCTTGAAATGAATGACACGAACGATTTGAAACGATTGATGACGTTGCAACGACAAAGCGACGCCTTGCAAACTGAAATTGATTCATTGGTCTTAGAATTACTCGAATCCATGTAAACAAAAACGACGCCGGGCTTAGCGGCGTCGTTTCTGTTCGTACCATGATTGCGTGAGAAATCCGATTATCCCGACCGCGATCAAAACGTAGGGTAGGACCCGCGGCACTGCTGCCCCCTCCCCAATGGAGAGGAGGAGCAGACCGCTCGCGAACGTCCCGAGCCAATAGATTTTCGGCATTTTGTCACCTCCCGTAAAAATCGCTTGTAATTTGTCTGAATTTTCCGTAAAATATCATCTAATTCTATCTAAAGAAAGGAGACTCGCCAATGCCACGTCGTAATTGGAACAGCCTTGTCCGTTCTACCTTATTCGTCACCATCGCCCTCGCTGCTTTTTTATACGTACGTTATGACGCAGAAATCAAAGAACGAGAACACGCTTTGGAATCATACCTTGCCACTCATTATAACATTCCGGAACAGACCTACTCGCTTGACGGAGCACTCGGCTTTAGCGGGTACGTCTATGACGTCACGTTTCGCGACGAACCGGATGCCGACTATTCGTTCCGTGTGACGAAGGCGGTCGACGGTCACCGCATCGAGTTTAAAGCGGCGGCTGGTGCTTCCCCGTCACGTGTCTCCACGTTCACGCAATGAAAAAGCGCCACAGTCGTGGCGCTTACGGTGAGCGTTTCTAGTCGGTTGGACTTCCACCCGATCAAGTTGATCGACCGTCCCATAAGTGTTACGTCGTGCTAGAAAGCGATGCGATTCATGCAACGATTTCCGAGCAATCGTTCGTCTTTCTGACAAGGCGGCACATACAGAAGCACGGCTTCCGGTTGCCGATCAATCGTCAGTTCGACCTATGTGAACGAAATCTGTCACGAATCCCATCCGGCCCACCTCCGCCCGAGGAAACACCCCAACCATCCGACTCGTGTTCCCAAGAATCCTTTTCGTCTGCCCCTCACATCGCGTAAGGTCGGCGACAGGTAGCGACAGGGAACGGTTCGATGACCGGTTGTCCGAACAGGCTGTCTGTCGTTTGACCGGTTCACGCCTAGTCAAACGTCTCGAAAATTGTTTCATCCGTCGCCCCCTTTCAGTCTACTCTTTTGAATGAGGACTACACTAATACAATAGCCGTTTTTATGGCCTTCAAATCCGTGTTCACCATTTCTCCAAATCTCTGATCTACACGTACTCGTTCAGCGCGTACGCGACGCCATCGGCTTCAGCGTCTTTCGTAATATGGGTACTGATGTCTTTTAAAGCATCCACGGCATTTCCCATCGCGATGCACGTCTCCGCCACCTCGAACATCGAGACGTCGTTCAAATTATCGCCGATGGCCACGATGTGTTGTTTCGCGATATGATGATGTTCTGCCAACTGTTGAAGGGCCATCCCTTTACTCGCTTTCGGATGACCGATCTCAATTTTCGTCCAGCCTGCCGTTGTAATCAATATGTCGGTGCGTGGCTCATATAATTTCCGAAGTTTGTGGAGTTTACGACGATCGAACGAGTAGATGAACACTTTATACACTTCATCCGCCTCGAAATCGATGTCCTCGATCACATCGACGTACATTAAACCGAACTGTTCGTTTTGAATCTCGATTTCCCGCTCTCCCCATTCCCGCGTGAATGATTGATCGTGCGGGAGCACCTCGTCAAGCTCTCCTTTCAATAAATCCGTCCCCGAACGCAGCACTTTCACGCCGGTATTTGTATAAAACTCCACGTACGTGTCGTGCTCGTGGGCGATGTCCCATAGCTCTTGGACGACATGTTTCGGGAGCGAGTGATAGTAAATGCGTTCATTTTCATAAAAGGCGATCGCCCCATTCCCGGATAAAATCGGGCACGTCAAATTGCTCCGTTTTAAGATTTCTTCGATATCATGAATCGAGCGTCCCGACGAGATGGCGACTAAATCGCCTTGCGCTTGCCGCCGTCGAATCGCCTCCTGGTTTGCTTCCGTGATGATGCCTTTTCGCGACAATAACGTCCCATCCAAATCAATCGCAATTAACTTCATATCGGTCCCTCCTCTTAATACAGTCTTCTTCTTTATCATTCCCTCATTTGTCATCGCTCAACGTCCAGATTGCACAATCGATGAAAATCTCGTTTTCTGACATTACTTTTAGGGAATAGTAATGATGCCTACATAATCGTATTCATTTAGGAAGGAGATTTTATGAATCATACATCGAATAAGCCACGGCTGAATCGTGTGTTTTATATCTCGGCAAGTGGGATCGCCTTGCTCGTATTGTTCGGGGCCGTACGCCCGACGTTGTTCGCGGAAATCGCCGGCAACATATTCAGTTTCACGACACAGTCGTTCGGCTGGTTTTACTTGATGGCCGTCTTTTTCTTCGTCCTCTTTCTCGTCTTCCTCGCGTTCAGTAAATATGGAAAAATCCGTCTCGGCGCGGACAGCGACCGGCCGCAGTATCTGTTCTTCACTTGGATCGGGATGCTGTTCTCGGCCGGCTTCGGCGTCGGGCTCGTCTTTTGGGGCGTCGCCGAACCGATGAGCCACTTCTTCACACCCCCTTATGCGGACACCCAAGCGTTGACGGTCGAAAGCGCCCGTCTCGCCATGGCCTACTCGTTCTTCCACTGGGGAGTGAGCCAATGGTCCGTGTTCGCCATCGTCGGTCTGATCATCGCTTATTTCCAGTTCCGGAGAAACGCGGATGGCCTCATCTCGACGAGTTTGTCTCCTCTTTTGAAAGACCGCTCGTATACGCGGCCGCTCAATCAGACGATTGACATCTTTGCTGTCATCGCGACGGTCATGGGCGTCGCCACGTCGCTCGGTTTAGGGGTACTGCAAATCAACGGTGGGCTGAACAGCGTATTCGGTTTACCGAATACGGCGCTCGTTCAAGTATTGATCATCATCGTCTTGACCGCCCTGTTCTTGACGTCGACGACGACCGGCCTTGACCGCGGGATCAAATGGCTCAGTAACGTGAACTTAGCGACGGCACTCGTCCTAATGATTTTCGTCTTCTTTGCCGGTCCGACCGTCTTCATCCTCGAGACGTTCACGCTCGGATTCGGTGATTATTTGCAAAACTTTATCCGCTACAGCCTCCGGCTCCAACCGTATCAACAAGGAACGTGGGTCCGGGACTGGACGATTTTCTACTGGGCGTGGGCCATCGCCTGGTCACCGTTCGTCGGGGCGTTCGTCGCCCGCGTCTCGCGTGGTCGCACCATCCGTGAGTTCATCGTCGGCGTTCTCGTCGTGCCTCCGGCCATTGCGCTTCTATGGATCGCGGTATTCGGCGGGACGGCGCTCCACCTTGATTTGTTCGAGGGGACGTCGATTGCCCAAGCGGTCGATGCGGACGTCACGAGCGCCTTGTTCGTCACGTTCGCCGAGTTGCCGTTGTCGTTCCTTTTGTCCGTTTTGTCCATCCTGCTCATATTGACATTTTTAATCACGTCCGCCGACTCAGCGACGTATATCATCAGCAGTATGACGACGAATGGCAGCTTGAACCCGCCTCTCGCCGTTCGCATCGTCTGGGGTGTATTGCTTGGCGGCATCGCGGCCGTCCTGCTCATCGCAAGCGGCCTCGAAGGATTACAGACCGCCTCTCTCATTTCGGCGTTGCCGTTCACCATCATCCTCATTCTGATGGTGTACACGTTGTTCAGCCTGTTGCGGAAAGAGAACCTAAAAAAAGTGAAATAATTGAACGTCTCGCTTCTGACATTTAGAAGCGAGACTTTTTTTGACTATATTATTGTTCATTTTGACAAATATCATTGTCATTTTGATTATTATCATTTACAATTTAATGAATCGAGGTGATTCAAATGAAAACAAGGTTAAAAGAATTACGTGCTCGTTTTGGTATCAATCAAACCGAGTTGGCAAAGCGGGCACGCATCTCACGTCAAACCGTCAGTTTAATCGAACGAGAAGAGTTTATGCCGTCCTTATTGATTGCGGTTAAAATCGCACGAGTATTTAATGAGCCCATAGAAGAAGTATTTCAGTTTGACGAGGAGGAACTTCAATGAAATCATGGTTCAAATTTGGTCTGCAAATGTTTTTAGGCGGACTCGTCGGCTACACGTTTATGTACGTATATTTGAACAACGAAATCATTCAAATCGATTTGACAAATCTTGTCTTACCTTTCACATGGCTTCTGTTGCTGTTGCTACTCGGATTGACCGCTTGGGGAGCTAGCCGTGTGCAACGGATTCGCCGTCTGACGAAACAACCATTGACCGGCGATGAAGAAGATGAGGCGGAAGGTTACATGTATCAGGCTTATAGCGACGGTTCACTCGCATCGACGTTGACGGTCATCCTCAGTCTCACTTCAGCTAGCTTTATTTTATTGACGGGTCAATCGCTTGCGTTTCTCATCGCGATTTTACTTTCACTTGTGGCCGGTATTGTTCTCTCTTATTCACTAAACAGGCTGTTAGCCGTGATGTACCCAGAACGTGCCCTCCCAAAATTATCCGACCCGGATTATGCACAACGATTACTCGACCTGTCCGATGACGGGGAAAAACACGTCATGTTGCAAGGCTTATACAAGACGAACCTTTCAACGACTTCGCTTATGACGCTTGCGATTATTTTGTTGCTTGTCTATTCGGTCCTAACAGGAGATTCACAACTCTTTTCAATTTTCGTCGTTTCCTTGATCATGGTGTTCACGAATATTCAATATATCCGAATCATCCGCTCCAAAAATTGACGCTTCCTTTCCGGTTTGCTACGCTTTTGTCAGAATTGCATGACGAATTTTAGGGGGATGAGTATGCTACAAGATTTCACACGGTCATACGCCGAGACGCTCGACAAAAGCGATGCTCTGGCACGCTATCGGGAAGAGTTTTATTTGCCGCAAGACGGGATTTATATGGACGGGAACTCGCTCGGGCTGTTATCGAAACGGGCCGAGCAGACGCTTCTCGAGTCGCTTCAAGACTGGAAAGAGCTCGGGATTGACGGGTGGATGTCGGGACGTCATCCGTGGTTCAACTTATCGGAAGAACTTGCCGGTTTGAACGCACCGCTCATCGGGGCACGAGCGGAAGAAGTCATGGTGACGGGATCGACGACGGTCAACTTGCATCAGCTCGTCGCCTCGTTCTATAAGCCAGAAGGTAAGAAAACAAAGATTTTAGCGGATACACTCACGTTCCCATCGGACATCTATGCGCTGAAGAGTCAACTTGAATTGCGCGGATTAAACCCAGAGGACCACCTCGTTCAAGTCGAGAGTCCGGACGGCCGTTATTTGCGTGAAGACGACATCATCGCCGCGATGACGGATGAGATCGCCCTCATCGTCTTGCCGACGGTGCTCTATCGGAGCGGACAAATTTTAGATATGGCCCGTCTCGCCAAAGCGGCCCATGAACGCGATATCTTAATCGGCTTCGACGCCTGTCATTCCGTCGGGGCCATCCCGCACGCCTTCCACGATTGGGGGGTCGACTTTGCGTACTGGTGCAACTATAAACACTTGAACGGCGGCCCGGGGAGCGTCGGCGGCTTATTCGTCCACGAGCGCCACTTCGGGACGACACCCGGCCTCGCAGGCTGGTTCGGTTCGCGTAAAGACAAGCAGTTCGATATGGACCACACGATGACGCCGGCCGACCATGCCGGAGCGTTTCAAATCGGGACGCCACACGTTTTGAGCCTCGCTCCTCAACTCGGGGCGCTCGAGATGTTCAACGAAGTCGGGATGGAGGCGATTCGTGAAAAATCACTCGCCTTGACGACGTATCTGATGGATCTCGTCGAGACCGTACTCGCACCTTACGGGTTCGTGCTCGGCAGTCCGCGTGACGAAGCAGCCCGCGGCGCCCACCTCAGTCTCGAGCATCCGGAGGCGGCCCGCATCTGCAAGGCGCTCAAACAACACCGGGTCATCCCGGACTTCCGGGCCCCAAATATCATCCGGTTCGCACCGGTCGCCTTATATAATACGTTCACGGACGTATATGACGTCGTTCAAATCTTGAAGACGATCATGGATGACAAAGAGTATGAAGCGTTCGCGAACGTCCGCGAAGTCGTGGCGTGAGGAGGAAACAAGATGAGTGAACGCATTGAACATAACGTCGAACAGACGATTCAAACTGACTTTTCTAAGGACATGTCTTATGGAGACTATTTGCAGCTCGATCCGATTCTATCGAGTCAGCACCGTCTATCGGACCACCATGACGAGATGCTCTTCATCATCATCCACCAGACGAGCGAACTATGGATGAAACTGATTTTACACGAGTTGACGGCTGCGACGACGGCCATCGCGAACGAAGAGTTCGAACGCTCGTTCAAGATGCTCGCCCGCGTATCAAAGATTCAACAACAACTCATCCAGTCATGGAGCGTGCTCGCCACGCTCACACCGGCCGAGTATCTCGAGTTTCGGGACAAGCTCGGTTCTTCGTCCGGTTTCCAGTCATATCAAAACCGGCAAATCGAGTTCGCACTCGGATTCAAGAATGCCCGCACGCTCAGCGTCTACGCCCATGACGAGGCGTTGTATCCGCTTTTAGAGGCGTCGGGTCTTATCAAGAGTAAACTATTAAAAATCCATTAAAATCAATACTTTCACTTTGAGAACATGTATTTAAAGTAAATAACAATTAAAGCCTGTATCTTAGTTATCACTTGAGATACAGGCTTTTTATTTATTCGTTCATATAATTAAACAGTTTGCCTAAAAAATCATCGCTAATGGTTAATTGATACTGTTTTTCAACGAGATTTCGAAGTTCCATAACGAGAAGCAAAGAGTTCTTATAGGCTTCATATAGTTCTAATTCATTTAATCGGGCAGTAGTCTTTTTAAACTTTTCATAGTTTTCAGGACTAATTTCTTTTTCAAGATTCTTTGTCATATTAAACCAATTATCGGCATTTTCTTCCGCAATTCGAATGAGTTGTAGTATATTTTTTTGTAATTGAGATAAAAGTTCCAGTGAACGTGCATTTTCCCCTCTTTTAAGAACATTAATCCCCATTAACCATAGGTTGGAAAAATTATTCAATAAAAAATTTACGTTTTCTTCTGTAAGTCTATTTGGTCCCGGACCTTCCAACTCTGATAAATACAATTCTAGTTGTCCTGTTTCATCATAAATAAACATTGCTTTTGTGTCAGGAATGTAGCCTGATTCTTTGAATGAAGGAATAATATTCATTTCGTTTTCGGAAAGGAAATGAAATTCACCACGTATTAGATTTTCAAAAATTACTACTTCCGTACCGTACTCATTTTGATAGAGTAAAGTGTAGGAAGCGACTTCATTTAGCCATTTTGCTGAATCAAAGGTGGAAATTGTATCATCTTTTAGAAAAACGTAATATTCTATATCAGAGTATTGATCTCCCTCTCCTTTTGTAAAAGAGCCATACATCATACAAGCAGATATTCGTTCATCTGACTGGACAAGTTCCTTAACCCTTGCCATTAGTTCCTTTTGTTTTAACAATTCGATTCCTTCTTTCTTTATTTTGATTCAGGGAGAAATAAAAAATCCTCCCAAATAATGTTGGAAGGATTAGTCATGTCACTTTTTAAGGACTCAAATAAAACTATTTAGCCTTTTTAGCTATTCAGTCTTACATTTATTTAGTATCTGGAAAAATGGGCAGACTAATCCTAAGTTTTTAAACTGAAATATACTATTTCATTTGTTAAAAATTAGATTAGTTCTTCATTGTCCACCCATCTCTCCTTTCGATTAATAGTATATTAATTTTAACACTTCAAAGTTCAAAGCACAAGTTGGTGAAACTCATAGATTAACTATTCTCTAATGTACAAATCTCCGTATAATTTTTGGATCTGGTTCCTTAATCTTATATTTTCCTCTTCTAATTCCTTTACTCTTGTTTTTAAGGTTTTAATAAGGACTTCTTCAGAACGGGAGCTTTTCTTGGGTTTTGATATTACATTTTCTGTTTTTTGCTGTTTTCGGAGAGATTCAATCCTTTGCCTAATATCATGTTCCTTATAAAGCCATGATTTAGAAACATTAGCTTCCTTTGCAACTGTGTTAAAATTAATAGTCTTACCTTCAAGCGATAGTTTAGAGATAACCTTGTCTACATTTTCTCTAGTCCGCCTGGACTTTTGCTTTGCCAAACGCACAATTTCCTCTGTATTTCGTACCTGTTTAACCATCTAACTAATCCCCTTCAGGCTGCCAATTATTTGCTCTAGTCGCTCTTTAACACGGTTATTAGTCTCTATTTGCCTTTGCCATTGCTTTTCCTTAGCGACTGCCAATAACTCCTCAGTACGATTTAACTGTTCCTCATGCTGCGATAAAAACTGCTTACTTGTACAAAAATGAGTACAATCTAAACAAGCATTGGCGTGTGGACAAGAACCTGCTATTACTGGTAATCGGCAATAACCATTTGGAAGAACTTGTGCATTAATATTTTTCTTGAACCATTGAAGATCAACATCATCGACTTCATTGTCATTATCTAACTCAATTATATCTCCATTATTAGTTACCAGTTTTTATTTCTTTCTATTTTCAATAGTTACAAATTGTTTCACTAAATTAAAGTAATAAAGCGTTCTCTAATTTCACAAGAGGACGCTTTATTCTTCCCAAAAATTGTTCAATATTTATCAATAAATCAGTAGTTTTAAAAGTAAGCACCTGTTATTGCAATAAAATTAGCCTAATTGAGAGAAGTTTCTATAGAATTTTTCATATACTTAACGAGTGCTTTCACCTTTGAATATAGTCCTTCCCACTTATCATCACACTCTCCCCGATAGCCTTTTCTAGCTATATCCAGTAAAGTTACATGCTCTTTAGGTAAAAGAGGTATAGCCCATTCTGCAGCGACATCTTTCGAGGTAATTTCACCAGTAGTCACTGTTTGCCACATTCGAGCTAGGGTTAAAATTACATTACGCTCATCACCTTTTATCCCCTCAATTAGTTCTGGCAAAGAATCCTTAATTGCTCTTCGAATATCTGTCAAAGGTACGGAGACAAGTATACTTGAAGAATCAGGACCAAATAGAGAAATACTATTCTTTCTTGCTTGTGCTAAAACAATAGCCAAATCAGGATCATAGCTTGGTTCCTGAATTTGTCCATTCTCAAATTCACCCCTGAGCCACTCACCGTATATAAATTCTCTTTTTGGAGGATATTGCCAAGGGACAACTTCACTCCTATTTATAACCGTAACTTCAAGTGGTCTAACAGAATCCGTATTTCCAATCTTTCCTGATATAGTCATTAGTCTTTCTGTTAGTTTTTTTCGAGTTAATTGAGGTAAACTATGATTCACGACGACTAGAACATCTACATCGCTGTTAATGCGTAAACCACCATTTACTGCTGAACCAAATAGATATACTCCAACTATTGAACTTCCAAATAAATCTTTTACGATTTTTAATGTTTGAATCGCTTGATTTGGTATTTTTCCGTTAATCAAATTGCTCATGATTTCACCTCGTTGATTATGTTCATATAAAGTTTATATTGATACTCAATTTACTTACCCTAGATTGGACATATACTTAAATTACAGATTATACGAGCAGGAAAGCCCATACCGGGCATAGCCCGCCTTTAGGCATGGGATGAACGTGAGTTCGGATGTGAAAAACA